>SLGN01000364.1 GCA_007123695.1 Verrucomicrobiales bacterium | reverse complement strand
GCCGCCCTGCTGCTGACCGGCCACGCCAAGAACGTGCTCGACATCTGGTGGCAGCTCTCCGGCATCTTCGCCGGTGGCATGCTGGGGCTCTTCCTGCTCGGCCTGATCGTGAAGCGGGCCGGCAATGTCGCCGCCATCACCGGCGTCTCGATCGGGGTTCTCGTGATCTTCTGGCTCAGCTCCGCCTGGGTTCCGGAGAATTTGAAGCCCGTCCTCCACGCGAACCTCACCATCGTCGTCGGGACGCTGACGATTTTTCTGGTGGGACTATGCGTGAGCAGGATCGTGCCGAAATCTTCTTAATCCGAATTCCGTTCGGCGCACATCGAGCCCCACCTCGGAGTAAGATTAAGTTTAAGATTAAGATTACGAACTCGGAATCCTTCGTTGAACCGCCCTTTTTCCCATGACCCCACGCTATACCGAACTCATCCCCCCCATGGTCACTCCGCTCACGGCCCGCGATGCCCTCGACGTCGGCGGCCTTGAGCGTCTGGTCGAGCGCCTTCTCGACGGCGGCATCTCCGGCATCTTCGCCCTCGGCACCACCGGCGAGGCACCCAGCCTCAGCTACCGCCTGCGTCGCGAACTCGTCGAGCACACCTGCCGCCTTGTCGGCGGGCGAGTGCCCGTCCTCGTCGGCATCACCGACACTTCGCTGGTCGAGTCGGTCCGGCTCGCGCGCGAGGCTGCCGATCTCGGTGCCGAGGCGGTCGTCACCTCCGCGCCCTTCTACTTCCCCGCCGGACAGCCGGAGCTGCGCGAATACCTCGAGCAGCTCCTGCCCGAACTGCCGGTGCCCCTGATGCTCTACAACATGCCCGCCCTGACCAAGACCGTCTTCGCCCGCGAAGTCATCGAATGGGCGCTGGACCAGGAGGGCATCGTCGGTCTGAAGGACAGCTCCGGCGACCTCGTTTACTTCCGCAAGATGCTCCGCCTCGCCGCAGCCCGGCGGCCCGACTGGTCGCTGCTCGTGGGACCCGAAGAGCTGCTGGGCGAAGTCGTCCTGCTCGGCGGCCACGGCGGCGTCTGCGGGGGCGCCAACCTGCACCCACGCCTCTACGTCGATCTCTACGAGGCCGCCGTGGCCGGCGACCTCTCCCGCGTGCGCGAGCTTTCCGCCCGCGTCCTTGCGCTCAGCGAATCGCTCTACACCATCGGTCGCCACGGCTCGGCGATCATCAAGGGGATCAAATGCGCTCTCTCGGTCCTCGGCGTCTGCGACGACTTCATGGCTGCGCCCTTCCACCGATTCCACGAGACCGAACGGGCCCTGGTGGCGGAGCGTCTCGCCGAGCTGGGGATCGCGGAGTGACGGTCAACCCGCCGACCCCGGCCAGATCTTCAGTCCCAAGGGCACGAAACGATCCAAGTCGCGCCGGTTCGCCGTGGCCAGCTCGGCTCCGGCAAGCATGGAGGTGGCGGCGATCATGCCGTCGAGCCTTTGGGCACTGCGTTGAGCGCCCGCGCTGCCGCCGCCTCCTCCCGCTCCCGCTGGGAATAGCGCTCGGCTTCCGCTTCGCGCTCCTCGCGGAGTTCACGAGACCATCGGTCTCCGGTTCCCGGAGGATGCTGGCGCTCTCTTCAAACCACATCGACTACCGCCTCGGGCGCCCGTGGGCGCGGAGATGTTCCAGCATCGCCTTGGTCCATCGGCTCTGGTAGCGGTAGGGGTTCCACAGCATCGCGACGGTGCGGACGGGACGGTCGTCGGTGAAGGAGCGGTAGACCCGCCGTTTGTCGGTGTCGAGGCGCCTCGCCATTTCTGGAACGAGCGAGACCCCGTGGTCGAGCGCGACGAGCTCCTGCACGGTGGCGAGCTGGCTGAGCCGCTCGACCGACACTGGCTGCACGGCATGGCGGCGGCAGTACGAGGAGATGCTCTCCGACAGGCAATGGGCCTCGTTGAGAAGGATGAAGGGGCAGTCCTCGACGGATTCCGCAGTCACTTTCCGCGCTCGCGCCAGAGGGTGCTTCGCCGGGACGACGAGGAAGAGCTCCTCTTCGAAGAGAGCCTCGAATTCGAGATACTTTGCGATGATGGGCAGGGCGAGGATGGCGAGATCGATTTCCCCGTGGCTGCAGCGCCGCACCAACTGCTCGGTGGTGTCCTCCTGCACCACGACCGACACGCCGGGGTGGGCGGCGGAAAAGCTTTCCAGCAGGCCCGGGAGCAAATAGGGGGCGATCGTCGGGATGGCGCCGATCCGCACCCGGCCATTGCGGCCCGCGTCGGAGATCAGGGAAAAGGTGTCGTCGACGAGGTGGAGGATCTCCTTGGCTCTCGCAAGCAGCAGCTCGCCGAGATCGGTCAGGACGACCTCGCGCGGTTTGCGCTCGAAGAGGGGCTGCCCCACCTCGTCCTCCAGCCTCCGGATCGAGCGGCTCAAGGCCGACTGCGAGAGACCCAGCTCGGCGGCGGCGCGGGTAAAGTTCTTCGCCCGCGCCACGGCCACGAACTGCTCGAGCTGCAGGATTTCGATGTCGTTCCTCATCCAAGAAGATAATCATTCTGAAAACGCATTGCAAGAATTCGAACAATGCATTGGATGCATTGTCGTAGACATCGTAGACATTGCGTGTTCCGGAAAATCGTTCCGGTTCCCCACCCGCAGAAACCCCAGATGAAACCATGAAGAATCCGATCAAGACAATTCTCGCAACACTGGCCATCGCTCCCCTCGGCTGGGCGCTGGCGCAGACCCCGAAAACCGAAGCCGAATCAAACGAACCGATGAACGACCTTGGAAAATGTCCCGTGATGGGCAACCCGGCCGGGCCCTACCGGCACACCGCAGCAGGCTCGATGACCAACCGCGACTGGTGGCCCGAGCAGATCAACCTCGACATCCTCCACCAGAACTCCGCCAAGAGCAATCCCGTGGGCGATAGCTTCGACTATGCCGAGGAGTTCAAGAAACTCGACCTCGTGGCCGTGAAGAAGGATCTCGAAGAGCTGATGACCTCCTCGCAGGCCTGGTGGCCCGCCGACTACGGGCATTACGGTCCGCTCTTCATCCGCATGGCCTGGCATAGCGCCGGCACCTATCGCGTCGCCGATGGCCGCGGCGGCGCCTCCGACGGCACCCTGCGCTTCGCCCCGCTCAACAGCTGGCCCGACAACGCCAACCTCGACAAGGCTCGCAGGCTCCTCTGGCCCATCAAGCAGAAGTACGGCCAGAAGATTTCGTGGGCCGACCTCATGGTCCTGACCGGGAACGTCGCCCTCGAGTCGATGGGCTTCAAAACCTACGGATTCGGTGGGGGGCGTGCGGACGTATGGGAGCCCCAGCGCGACGTCTACTGGGGCCCCGAAAGCGAGTGGCTCGGCGACAAGCGCTACAGCGACGATCGCGATCTCGAGAATCCCCTCGCTGCCGTGCAGATGGGTTTGATCTACGTCAATCCCGAAGGACCGAACGGGAACCCCGATCCCCTCGCCGCGGCCAAGGACATCCGCGAGACCTTCGCGCGGATGGCGATGAACGACGAGGAGACCGTCGCCCTGATCGCGGGCGGTCACACGTTCGGCAAGGCGCACGGCGCCGCCTCGCCCGAGGGCAACGTCGGTCCCGAGCCGGAGGGCGCGCCCCTCGAAGAGCAGGGACTCGGGTGGAAGAACACCCACGGCAAGGGCAATGCCGAGGACACCATCACGAGCGGACTCGAGGGAGCCTGGACCGCCACCCCCATGGTCTGGTCGCACGGCTACTTCACCAACCTCTTCGCCTACGAGTGGGAGCTGACCAAGAGCCCCGCCGGCGCCCACCAGTGGAAGCCCAAGGATGGCGCCGCCGACGGCACCGTGCCCGACGCCCACGACCCCTCGAAGCGCCACGCGCCGATGATGTTCACCACCGACCTGGCCCTGAAGGAAGATCCCGCCTACCGGGAGATCTCCCAGCGCTTCCTCGACAATCCCGACCAGTTCGCCGAAGCCTTCTCGAAGGCCTGGTACAAGCTCACCCACCGCGACATGGGTCCGCTGGTTCGCCATCTCGGGCCTGAAGTCCCCGCCGAGCCGCTCATCTGGCAGGACCCCGTTCCCGCCGTCGACCACGAGCTGGTCAGCGAGGCGGATGTCGCCGGTCTGAAGCAGCGCATCCTCGATTCCGGGTTGAGCGTTTCCGAGCTTGTCTCGACCGCCTGGGCCTCGGCCTCGACCTTCCGCGGCTCCGACCTCCGCGGCGGCGCCAACGGCGCGCGGGTCCGTCTCGCCCCGCAGAAGGATTGGGAAGTGAACCAGCCCGAGCAGCTCGCCAAGGTTCTCGCCGTCCTCGAGGAGATCCAGACCGAGTTCAACGGATCCCAATCCGGCGGCAAGCGGGTGTCCCTCGCCGACCTCATCGTTCTCGGCGGCAGCGCCGCAGTCGAGGCGGCGGCGAAAAAGGCCGGACACGACGTTTCCGTCCCCTTCGCCCCCGGTCGCACCGACGCGACCGGCGAGATGACCGACGCCGAGTCCTTCTCGGTGCTCGAGCCGAAGCAGGACGGGTTTCGCAACTACCTCGGCAAGGAGCTCGACCGCCCCGCGCCCGAGACTCTCGTCGATCGCGCCCAGCTTCTCGGGCTGACGGCGCCGGAGATGACCGTGCTTGTCGGCGGCATGCGCGTGCTCGGCACCAACGTCGGCCATCCCGACCTCGGCGTCTTCACCAAGCGCCGCGGCGAGCTCACCAACGACTTCTTCGTGAACCTGCTCGACATGGACACCGAGTGGAAGGTCTCGCCGGTCTGCGAGCACTTCTACGAAGGCCGCGACCGGGCCAGCGGAGATCTCAAGTGGACGGCGACTTCGGTCGATCTCGTCTTCGGGTCGAACTCGCAGCTCCGCGCCATCGCCGAGGTCTACGGCAGCGGCGACGGCGAGCGCCGCTTCGTCGACGACTTCGTCGCAGCGTGGAACAAGGTGATGAACGCCGACCGCTTCGACCTCTGATCCTGACGCAGCTCCGTCTTTCGGGCCAGCGGCCCGGCATCCGCCCCGTCCCGGCCTTCCTCCTTCTGGCCGGGGCGGGGTTCTTTTTTTGGAAAAGGCTCTTCTGGTTTGCCATCGGCGGTTGGACCGCGCTACTCTTCGCGCGAATGAACATCCCCCCTGTCGCCGCTATCGCCGCTCCGCTTCTTGCCGCTTTTCTCGCAAGCTCCGCCCAGGTCGCCCACGCCGCCGAGGGCACGGATCCGCCCGGTCCGGAGCGATGGGAAACGGACATCGCCGCCTTCGACGAGCAGAACTCCGCCGGCGCCGTCCCTTCCGGAGGAATCGTCTTCATCGGCAGCTCCAGCATCCGGCGTTGGGATCTCGGCGAATCCTGGCCCGGGCTCGATGCGGTCAACCGCGGATTCGGCGGTTCGCTCCTCACCGACACCGTGCACTTTCTCGAGCGCATCGCGGGCCCTCTCGCGCCGAGGGCGCTCGTCGTCTACGCGGGGGACAACGACTTTTCCCGGGGCAGTTCGATAGGGGAGGTCGTCGCCAGTTTCGAGGCCCTCGCAGCGAAGCGCCGGACTGCGTTTCCCGAAGTCCCTCTGGTCTTCGTCGCCATCAAGCCGAGCGTGAAGCGGTGGGAACTCTGGCCCGCGATGGTGGAGGCGAACGCTGCCATCGCCGCCCTTTGCGGAGAGGATCCCAAGCTGCATTTCGCCGACATCGCCGCGCCCATGCTCGACGGCGCCGAAGGGGCCCCGGCGGAGAAATGGTTCGCCGCCGATGGTCTCCACCTCAGCCCGGAAGGCTACGAACTCTGGGCTTCGGTGGTCTCGCAGGCGCTGCGCGAAGCGGGGGCCGTTCAGTAGGGCGCCGAAGCAGGGCTCCTATCGCCTGCTGGATCACTGGGCGAGCGCGGCCTGGCTTTCCTCGGACAGATCGGCGACGGAATAGCGGTGCACCGTGCCGTTGGGCAGGCGCAGGATGGCGTTGCCGTCCTCGATCCCCAGCAGGGTTGCGAGGATGGTTCGCCCCTCCTTGTTCGTCCATTCGCGCGGTCCCGCCGGCTTCGGAGCGGGCGCTTCCGCCTCGGCGATCGACGCGGGCATCTCGCCCCGCGGGCCGCGCTTGCCGAGCAGGGGCGCGCCTTCGGTGATCCAGCGCTGCACCAGCTCGACCTCCTCGGGGTCGAGCCGCTCGCCCTTGCCCTTGGGCGGCATCGCGTCCTTGTCCCCCTCGGGCCGGTAGACGCTGATGAAGAGATAGCTCGCGTCCCAGTCGCCCGGCACGACGAGATTGTTCTTCCCGAGACGGGAGAGGAGATGCCGGGGATCGTCGAAGGCGAGGCCTCCCTTCGATTGACCCGCTGCGCGGCTGTGGCATTCGCCGCATTTCTTCGTCAGCATCGGCATCAGATCGCGCTCGTAGTCGAGGGCTTGGCCCGCGGTGGCGGCAAGGAGCGGCGGCACGACGAGCAGGGCGAGGGGTTTCATGCGGGGAGAATAGCCGCGGAACCGGTCCGGCTCAAGGCGGCTTGAGAGTTCCGCAGCGTTCCGGAGCGAGGGCTCTCGGGGGGGCGCCGAGGATCCGCTGCCCGCTGCCCGCCCCGATCCCTCCCCGCGACCGGCCCGTCCGGTCGGCGGCGTTGGGTCGGCCGGACGGTGCGTGCGGAACTCCCGGCGCGGGGAGGGACCATCTTTGAACAAGCGGTTCAATAGGGAATACTCCTTTTCCGCCGCATCGTTACAGTGGAGAACGCGAATTTTCCGAAAATCGCGTTTCCGACAGGTTCTGGGTCTGCGAAGGGGCGGGCGGTCTCCTCGTGCGCCCCAGGCAGTCGCGCTCACGCAACCGCGTCCGGATCTTTCTCCGGTGGGAACCCGTCGTGTGCTAGCCTAGCCTTCACCCGAGCCCGAGAAGCAAGCCCCAATGAAGACCCGACGAGAGTTCCTCCACACCGCCGCCGCCACCGCCGTCCTCTCCGGCGCCTCCAGAACCCGCGGCGACGATTCCTTTCCTCCGGTCCGCGTCATCACCAAGGGGCCGGGCCATCACTGGTTCGGATACTACGACAAGCACCAGTTCGACCCCAGCGACCGTTTCGTCCTCGGAATGCGCGTCG
>SLGN01000201.1 GCA_007123695.1 Verrucomicrobiales bacterium | reverse complement strand
GACCTGCGTCTGGCGTGTCCCCGCAGCCATATGCGGGGTCAGCACGACGTTGGGAAGCGCGAACAGCGGGTGGTCTGCGGGCGGGGGCTCCTGGCTGATGGTGTCGAGTCCGGCGCCGGCGATCCGCCCCTCACGCAGCACTTCGATGAGGTCGCCCTCGTTGACGAGCCCGCCCCGGGCGGTGTTGACGAAGAACGCCTCCGGCTTCATGCACTCGAGCAGCTGACGATCGACGAATCCACGGTTCTCGGGAGTGAGCGGGCAGTGAAGGGTGACGGCGTCGGCCCTCGCGAAGAACTCGTCGGGACCGAGCCGGGGGATATCTCCGGCCTCGGCGGCGCCATCGCGTGCGTAGGCGACGACATCCATGCCGAAGGCGGCTCCGATCCGGGCGACGGCCCGGCCGATCGAGCCGAGCCCGACGATGCCGAGAGTCTTGCCGGCAAGCTCCATGACGGGGTAGTCGAGCCGGGTGAAAATGGGGGAGCGGGCCCACTCCTGTGGCTCGGCGGCGAATCGGTGGACGTTGGTGGCGAGGTTCAGCAGGCTGGCGAAGACGTGCTGGGCGACGGCTTCGGTGCTGTATCCGCTGACGTTGCAGACGGCGAGTCCGCGGGCCCGGGCGGCCTCGAGATCGATGTTGTTGTAGCCGGTGGCGACGACCTGGATCATGCGGAGCCGGGGGGCGGCGTCCATCTCCTCGGCTCCGAGGACGGCCTTGTTCGAGAGCACGATGTCGGCCTCGGCGAGGCGACCGCGTGTTTCCTCGCGGGTGCTGGTGGCATGGCTGACGAGCTGCCCGAGCGACTCGAGCCCGGAGAAATCGAGGTCGCCGCGGTCGGTGGTGGAGCGGTCGAGGAAGACGAGGTTCATGGAAAAATCGGGGGATTGTGAGCTGGGAGACGGCGGCCTTTGGCAGTTGGCAAGGTTTCCGCTGCGGCAGGCTGGTCCGCCGGGAATCAGTCGAGGGAGGCCATCACTTCGATCATGGCGACGGCGGCCTCGGCGGCCTCGCGGCCGCGGTCGAGCTCTTCGCCGAGGGTGCGGGCCTCGGCCTGTTCGGCGCTCGCGACGAGGAGGACTTCGTGGATCACCGGCACGAGGTGGGAGACGCCGGTGTCCTGCAGGCTGCGGGTGATGGATTCGGCGATGAGGTCGGCATGGGCGGTGGAGCCGCGGATGATGACGCCGAGCGCGAGAATGGCCAATGGCTGGGGCTCGGCGCAGGCGAGGGCCTCGGCGACAAGGGGGATCTCGAAGGCCCCCGGCACGCGCACGACCCGCACCCCGAGGCCGGGCGCGATCCGGGCGAGGGTGGCGGAGGCCGACTCGACGAGCGCATCGGTGAAGCGCGCGTTGTAGCGGCTCGCGACGATGGCGACGGTCCCCTCGCGGGAAATCGCCGCGGGGGTGGCGGGGGCGGTCTTTGACATGGTCCGCGAAGGTAGCGGAGGCGAAGGAAATCGCAATCGCCGCTTCCCTATCCGGAAATCAGGGGAGACCCCACGCTTCGCGGTAGCGTGCGTATTCGGCCCGGGGCAGGAGAACGTAGAGCGGAAGCCTCTCGGGCACGACCGAGGCGATGAGCCGCTTGAGGTTTTCCTCGGACATGGTGGTGCAGCCCGCCGTGGCCGCGTTTCCCCCGTTGCGCCAGATGTGGAAGAAAATCGACGAGCCCGCGCCCGGCTGGATGCGCGGGTAGGCGTTGTGCGCGATGAACAGCTTCAGGGAATGGGCATGGTCGCCCTGCTTCATCTGCGCCTTTTTCTCCTCGGCGGTGCGGGGCTCGTGGTCGATCCGGCGGTAGAGATTGTAGTGGGGCGAGGCGGGGTCTTCGTACCAGAGGTCGCGCGAGGTGACCTGGACGTAGCTGAGGGATTCGGCCTTTTGGATGGAGGGGTAGTAGCCCCAGGCTCCGCCGAGGTGGAAGACGCCTGCGGGGGCGCGCTTGTCGCCCTCGGTCTTGGTGCGGGCGCCGTCGGGCACGGGGTGGAGCCCGCGCCCCCAGACGAGGCCGTTGCGCCCGAGGCGGCCTTTCCACGGAGCGCCGACGGCCTGCCAGGGACCGCCGGGATGCCGCTCGTAGAGGGCGAGTTCGACGTAGGAGGAATCCCAGTCCGCAGCGGTGCCGACGATGACTTGGGTCGATTCGGCGGGCAACTCGAAGGCCGCAAGGGCGCCGCCCATGCCGAGCAGAACGAGAAGAAGGGGCAGTATGCGGAGCATGTCGGAAAGATCGTTAAGATTTCTTTCGTTTTCCACCACAATCTGCGAACGGCGACGGAATCGGTCCCGAATCCTGAAGGAGAGGGCGACAGGGGAAAGACGGTCGATGGGAGCGGCACGGGCAAGAGGCGCCGGAAAACCGACGAGGCGGCGAGGGCGGCGAGGACGCCGAAGGATTTTTTTCCGAATCCTTCCGGGCGCAATCCGTTTGGCGGGCTACGTTGGGGGGCAACCCATTCTTCTTTTTCCTCCGTGCCGAGGTCTCCTCCAGACCCGGAACCACCACACACATGAGCCGCATCACCAAAGCCGTCGTCCTCGCCGCCGGGCGGGGAACCCGCATGAAGGAGCTCACCGACGAGCTGCCCAAGCCCATGGTGTCCGTAAAGGGCACCCCGATCCTGGAATCGATCGTCCGCGGTCTCGTCGCCAACGGGATCGGCCGCATCCTGCTCGTGGTGGGTTGGCGCAAGGAGGTCATCGTGGACCATTTTGGAGACGGTTCGGCCTACGGCTGCTCGATCGAGTATGCGGAGCAGGTGGTGCAGGACGGAACGGGCCGTGTCGTCGATCTGGCGCGCGACTTCGCCGGGGAGGATCCCTTCGTCCTCAGCTACGGCGACATCCTTGTGCCGCCCGCCGCCTACGGGCCGCTGGTCGATTTCTCGGGCGTCGAAGGAAAGCTGAGCGTCAAGATCGACGAGGACGTGCGCAAGGGCGGAGCCGTCTTCATCGAGGACGGCCGGGTCGTCGGTCTCGTCGAAAAACCCCCCGAGGGAGAGCCGACGAGCCCCTACTACAATGCGGGCATCTACTCCTTTTCGCCCCGGATCTTCGAATACACCGCGAGGCTGGAGCTCTCGCCGCGCGGAGAGTACGAACTGACCGACGCCATCGCGGCACAGGTGCGGGACGGGCTCCGGATCGAGGCGGTGGAGCTGGTCGGCGACTGGGCCGACGTGCGCGATCCCGAAGTGCTGCGCGAGTTGAACGAAGCGGAGTGAGCGCCGCAGCGAATCAGCCCGTCTTTTGCCCGTAGTAGGCGCCGGGACCGTGCTTGCGGAGGAAATGCTTGTCGAGCAGATGCCCCGGCAGCGGACCGGCTCCGTCGCGGAGGCTCCAGGTGTCGAGGGCCATGGCGGCGCACATCTCCAGGGCGACGCTGTTTTCGACCGACTCGAGGGCGCTGCGGCCCCAGGTGAAGGGGGCGTGGTGGCGCTGCAGGCACGCGGGCATGGCGAGGGGATCGAGCCCGCGCTCGCGGAAGGCGGCGACGATGGCGAGACCGGTGTTCGCCTCGTAGTCTCCCGCGACCTCGGCAGGGTCGAGCTCGCGCACGACGGGAACGGTGCCGTGGAAGTGGTCGGCGTGGGTGGTGCCGAGGCAGGGAAGCCCCATCCCGGCCTGGGCGAAGGCGGTCGCCCGCGGGGAGTGGGTGTGGGCGATGCCGCCGATGCCGGGGAACTCGCGGTAGAGGATGCGGTGGGTGGGTGCGTCGGAGGAAGGCCGCAACGTACCCTCCACGACGCGTCCCTCGAGGTCGAGGACGACGATGGACCCTACCTTGAGATCTTCGTAGGCGACCCCGCTGGGCTTGATCGCAAAGAGACCCCGCTCCCGATCGAAGCCCGAGACGTTGCCCCAGGTCAGCCGCACGAGGCCCTCCCGGACGAGCCGCAGGTTGGCTTCGAGCACCTGTTCCTTCAGTTCGCGCACCATGCTGCGGGAACCAAGCCCGGCTGCGCCTCTGCGCAAGGGAAGATTTGCCGGGACAAGGCCCTGTCCTGCGCTACCTTAGGCGGTCCCGACGACGCCGGGACCGCTTTTCCCGCATGTGGCGCAGAATCCAGAGACTCCTCGCGACCTTCGTGCCGGCGATGCTCGTGCTCGCCTACCTCGCCTTGGCGGTGTGTCTCTGGAACCGCTGGGACGCGGTGGTCGCCGCGACCCTCGTCCCCGTCTGGGCCTGGGGCGGGGCCGGCGCCCTCGCCGCGCTGCTCTGCTGGGCGGTCTGCCGACGCACCGCGCCGGCGGTGCTCTTCTTCGTCTTTCTCGCCAGCGGCGTCGGCTTCGCCGAAGAGACCCGCAGCCTGCTGCGCGAGTTCTTCGCCTCCCTCGAGGCCCGCCCACCGGCCGAGCCGGAGCCGGCCTCCCTGCGCTTCGCCACGGTGCGCTGCGGAGGCGAGGAAGCTCCTCTGAGCGGTCTCGCCGCCGTCCGCCCGGACGTCGTCGTGGTGCAGGAGGCTCCCGAATGGGCCGCGCTCGAAGCGCTGGCAAGGGAAATTTGGGAGGGAGGACGCTCCGTGACCCTCGCCGGCGGCCTCGCCATTCTCGGGGCGGGCGAGACCGTGGCCACCTTGGAGGAGCCCGGCGCCCTCCACGTGCGTCTGCGGCGCGACGACGGGCTCGTCCTCGACATCACCAATCTCGATCTGCCGGGGTGCCGACCCCGGCGCGACATGTGGCGGCCGCCGGTCTGGACTGAATTGGTCGAGGCCCGGATCGAAACCCGCCGCCTCGTGCGGGCGCATCTCGGCGAGAACCCGATCAGCCTCGAAAAGGTCCACCGCATCGTCTGCGGCGGCTTCGGAACCCCGCCCGGCGACGATGTCTTCCGGCCCCTCGAGAACAGCGGGATGCTCGACACCTTCGCCTCGTCGGGACGCGGCTGGGGCAACACGCATCCGGCCGAGTTCCCCTTGGTGCGGCTCGACCAGATCTGGGTTTCGCGCAATCTGGAGCCGGTGGTCTCGACGGTGGCCGGCGGCCCGGGGCACCGCATCGTCGTGAGCGACGTGCGCCCGGCCCGGCCCTGAAAGCGGTCGGGCGACCGGCCCGGCAATCCGCTTGCGTGCCGCGTGCAGCCGGAGAATGGGTGAGGGGCTCGACCGTGTGGCGGAATGGTTGTCCCTGCCGCACGTCGAGATCGTGCATCTTCCGACAACCCACTTCAAGAGCATCGCGTCACTGCTGAGGGAACTCGGAACCGCCGGGAACCTCACGACCGATGCCCATCTCGCGGCTCTTGCGATCGACCGGGGTCTCATTCTGCACACAACCGACGCCGATTTTTCCCGTTTTCCCGGCCTGAAATGGCGCAACCCGCTTGCCGATGCCGAATGAAGGCTCTGCCATTCAAGGCTGCACCCGGGGCGGCTCGACCTTGGAGGGTTGCGCCTTGGGCGGCTCGAAGTTCATGATGCGGTCGTGGATCTTGAGGATCTCCTTGGACTTGGCGAAGAACTCGTCGATCTCGGCAGCCGAGGCCTCGCGCGAATCAACGATCTCCTGGATGCGGTTGAGGTATTTGTCGATGTCGAGCGAGATGTTCGACATCTGGCGCTGGGCGCTGGCGTAGGCGGAGGCCACCTGCGACTTCGCCTCGACGAGGGCGCTGCGGCGGCCTTGGGTCTCGACGTAGCTGTCGCGTTCCTCCCGGAACTCGCGGTTTTTGAAAAGGCGTCGGCCGAGGGGCGCGGTCTCGCGGGGGTCGGGCTGGTCGGCGGGCAGGCTGGCGAGCTGCCTCGAGAAATAGCGGTCGAGTTCGCGGAACTCGTTCAGCGGCTTGCTGTACTGCTGGTGGAGAAAGGCGAGCCCGTTGATGACCCCGGAAAGCTTGGCGGCCTCGTCGCGGGCGATCTGCTGGCCTGACTTGAGGCGCTGCTCGATGTCGCCGATGTAGGCGAGGGTGGAGCGGCTGTCGTAGACGATCTCGTTCATCTGCGCGTAGGTGCGCTGGAGCTGCTCGGCGTGTTGTTTGGCGAGGGTTTCGACCTGCTGGTTCCACTCGGCGGTGATGCGGTCGATTTCCCCCTGCTTCTCGGCGAGCAGGGAGGACAGCTCGGCGTTCTTTGTCTCGAACCCGCTCGCGAGGGTCGAGATCGAGGCGAGCTGCTGCTCGAGATCGAGGGTCTTGCGCTGCTCGTCGCTCCAGAGCTTGCCGAGAAAGCCGGCTGCGGCACCGGCCGCGAGGAGCAGGAGGGAGAGCAGGACGATGGCGGCGGTCTTGCCTTTGCCGGACCTTCCGTAGCCGTAGGCGGCGAGCGTTTCTTCCGGGTCGTAGTCGAGGCTCATGGGAGAAGATAGCGGGAATCTGGGGGATTGCGAGGTTCGGAAGGGGGTTCTTTCGAGCCGGGGGCGGCAGGGCGGTGCCGGGGGATGCATACGGAGGAGACGAGCGCTTCCTTTCACCCGGGTGCAGGGAAGGCTTCGCGCGAGGGAGAAAATTCCCCGGTCGGGGCGTGACCCGCTTGCAGGGAGCGGGCGGCTTGCTTATTGTTCAGAAAAGCATTTTCAAATGAAACCCAACAACTCCAAGCTGGTGGCGCTCGAGGCGATCCGCCGCGAACTGGGCGGCAAGGTGCGCTCGGGACGCGAGCTGCTCGAGGAATGCGAACGCGAAGACTCCGGCGCGGCGGCACCCATCGCGGCGGCGCCCGGCGTGCCCATTCGGGAGGAGGGCGGTGGCGGGCTGGAGGGGCTCGTCGCGGGGATGCGCCGGGGACGGCTCGCCGAGATCCTCGTGCCGGGGCCTTCGCGCGGCGGGGGGCTGTTTCTCGCAGCCTTGTTCGCCCGCGCCCGCCGCGAGGGGCGCTACGTCGCGCTGCTCGACGTAGGCGGCGGCCTCTCGGTGGACGGCTTCGCCGCACGCGATCTCGAATCGCTGCTGTGGGTCGGCTGCGGCAACCTTGCGGAAGCCGCCGCCGCCTTCGACGTGGTCGCCCGCGACGAGAACTTCGACTGGATCGTCCTCGACGGGCGGGATGCCACGCCGGAGGACTGGCGCGCGGTGCGGTCGGCCCTGTGGCGGCGGC
This sequence comes from Verrucomicrobiales bacterium, assembly GCA_007123695.1. Classification (GTDB taxonomy): domain Bacteria; phylum Verrucomicrobiota; class Verrucomicrobiia; order Verrucomicrobiales; family DEV007; genus Arctic95D-9. The sequence goes on along the minus strand of SLGN01000201.1, from coordinate 49 downwards.
TTGCCGGGCACTTGCGCGAGCGCGGCGCGGTCGGCGCCGTCCTCGCCCG
>SLGN01000602.1 GCA_007123695.1 Verrucomicrobiales bacterium | reverse complement strand
GGGGGGGGGGGGGGGAGGAGGTTTAGGGGTGGCTGGCTCTCGAGTGCGCGAGGAGCCATTCGTAGAGTTCCGGGTTGGCGTAGGACTCGGTCCAGGAGTCGTGGCCCGCCTCCGGGTAGACGGTGAGCTTCGCTCTCGTGTTTCCCGCCTTTTCGAGGGCTGCGACGAGCCGGGAGGATTCCTCAAGGGGCACGGCGGCATCCTTGGCCCCGTGGAAGGCCCAAACCGGCAGGTGGGGAATGAGGCGCATGCGGTAGGGAATGCCGCCGCCGCAGATCGGGGCGATCGCCGCGAAGCGCTGCGGCGCCAAGGTCGCGAAATGCCAGGTGCCGTAGCCGCCCATGCTGAGCCCGGTCAGGTAGATCCGGTCCGGGTCGATGCGAAGCGTCTCCTCGAGATGGTCCACGAGTTCGAGCACGGGCTGCTCGGTCCACCATTGGTCGGCGGGGCACTGGGGCGAGACAAGTACGAAAGGCAGGCTTTCACCGGCGGCGGCGAGCTTGGGCGGGCCGTGCACGGCGACTTTGGAGAGATCGTCGCCGCGCTCGCCGGCGCCGTGGAGGAAGACGAGCAGGGGCCAGCGCCGGGATTCGTCCTCGGCGTAACCCTCGGGCAGGGAAAGGAGGTAGTCGAGGCGCAGGACTGTTTCGATGGGGCGCTCGAAACGCTCTGCCGTGGCCGGTTCGGCGGCGGTCGCCGGTAGGGTGGCGGACAGAAGGGCGAGGAGGATCGAACGGCGCAGGATCATTCCGTACGATAGCGCGGGGCCCCGCGCCCGCCAGCGAATTTTCCGGTTCCAAGCTCTGGTGCGGGGGCTTCCTCCTATTGCATCGGCTGCGTTGCGAGCCCCACCTTTTCCACCCCGACCCGACCGAGGACGTCGACGACCTCGATGATCCTCTGGTAGTGGACGAGGTCGCCGCCCCGGATGATGACGGGAAAGTCGGGGTCGCGGCTTCGCTCGTCGGCGAGCCGGATTTCGAGTTCCTCGACGCTGACTGGCAGCGTGTCGAGGTAGATGTGTCCCTCTTCGTTCACGGTGATTGCCTTGGTTCGCGGCTTGGAGAGGTTCTCGGCCTTGTCCGCTTTCGGGAGATCGACCCGGGTGCCCTGTACTGCGGCCGTGGTCATCAGAATGAAGATGATGAGCAGGGTCCAGGAAAGGTCCAGCAGGGGAGTGACGTTGATGTCGTCGAAGGCCTTCGTTTCTTCCTCCATGGCTTCGGAATCATTTGGAGAGAACAGAGCGCCGGGCCGGTCGGTTCGTTTCGCGCTCGGCAGCAGCCGCCGGCAGCGGCGCGTCGATCTGAAGGGGCAGGACAGACTTGCGGGACGAGTAGGCCTCGGCGGCCCGGGTGATGAACTCGTCGGTGAAGACACGAAGCTGGGTCGTCATGCGTCGGATCGGTCCGACGAGGTAATTGTAGCCGAAGAGCGCGGGGATGGCCACGCAGAGCCCCACGATGGTGGTGGCGAGGGCCGCCGCGACTCCCGGGGCAATGGTTTCGATGGCGACCTCGCCGGCGGCGGCGATGGATGCGAAGGTGACGGCGACACCAAGAACGGTGCCAAGGAGGCCGAGGAAGGGGGCCCCGGAGATCGCGAAGGTGAGAAAGACGAGGTTCTGATGGAGTCGGTCGGACTCGCGCACGCTCGTCGCGTAGATCGAGGCCCTTACCGACTGAATCGAGAGCGCCGAGATCTTTGGCGTGCCGTCCTTGCCCGGGGATAGCCTGGGTTCGGTCTGCTGCCAACCCGTGTGGTAGAGGTGGTAGAGAGGCGAGAGCCGCACCAACGCAGGCTTGATGTCCAGCTCGTGGCGGTCGGCGGCCTCGCCGATGCGTTCGTCTCCGTCGAGTTCGCCGAGGTCGCGGTCGATGCGGTTCCAGAGGCGGACGAAGTCGTGGTTGGCCCTTTCCAGTTCGCGAAGCCGCGCGGCCTTGAAGGCGATGACGAACCAGCTCACGACCGACATGACGCAGAGGATTCCGATGATGGTCCAGCCGTCCCAGTTGAGCGTCTCGACGATGACGAAGAAGAGTTCGTTGCCTTTTCGCGCAACGGGCTCGGCCGGGGCGGCAACCTCGTCGGGCACGACCTGGACGAGTCGCTGGGACCTTGCGTCGGCGCCTTGGTTGAGGTAGGCGAAGAGGATTTCCGCCGGGCTCCAGGCGACGTTTAGGAGCCTCATTTCGTCCAGCTTTCCGGCAAACTGCCCACCCTCTCCGGCGGGGGCGAGGAGAATCGGCGTTTCCAGGGAAGGCAGTCCTCCCTGGAGGCTTCCCGCGAGGCGCCCCTGTGTCCAGAGCGAAACCGTGCTGCCGTCGATGACCGCCACGAGGTGTGTCCAAGAGCCCCGTTCCAGGGCCTCCTCGCCGAGGATGCGACCGTTGGCGCCGGACGTCGATGCGACTTCAAGGTAGGGCACGCCGCGGTCGAGGCCGAGCGCGAACCACTCTTCTCCGGACCGCCGCGAGAGAATCGGCGAGTCCGGCTGGTCCGCCTCCGGAGAGACCCAGAGCGACACTGTCGCCGTGCCGCCTTCCTGCCAGACGAGGTCGGGAGATCCCTCGATCTCGATGGAATGGATCGAATTGAGGCGCACCCCAGGACCGACGAGGGCGCTTTCGACCGGCAGACCGGTTCCGGTCACGGGCAGATCGCGGGCCGAGTCGCGTGGCGGCATGCCGTCGGGCCGGGTTTGCGGAGACCAGGCTTCGGCAAAATGGAACGCGAGGGAGGTTTCCTCGCCAAAAAGCCTCTCGGAGGAACCTGTCCGCGGAGGCTCGGGGTTGCCGTGGTAGAGATGAATCCGCAGGGGCTCGTCCCCGGGGATGGAAGGAAGCCTCACCCAGACGAATGCCTCCTCGAGAAGCTCGTCGTAGCGCTCGATATGGTGGGGCAGCACTGTGGGGTCGTCGTCGGCCAGGAAACGCAAGTCGGCGCCGTCGGGTCGTGCCGCGCGGAAATCGAAGTTGCCTCCGTGCAGGCGCACCAAGGCGGTGGAAGAGGCCACTCCTTCGGAAAGGTCCCCGCCGCCGACGGAGAGATCCACCGTGAGAAGGCTCCGGGCCGACCACGCGGGATCCCACCATGATGCGGTTGCGACTTCTTCTTTGTCGCGGCAGCCGGAAACGAGAAAGAGGGCGAGCGCAGCGGCGGTGGTCGCGGCGGTAGGCAAGGGGCGGGATCGCTTCGGTCGGTCCATCGTGAGGAATTTCTAGGCTTGCGTTTCCTCTCAGTTGCTTCAAGAAGAACGAAGTGCCGGAATCGTCACCGTGGGAAAGGGAGGGGCGAGGGGCTCATCGGTCGGAGTTCTGGCAGGGCGGGTTCAGAAAAGCCATCTCCCCGCCGCGAGGATCGCTCCCGGGAGCAGGAAGAAGGCCCCTCCGACCCATGCGGCGGCGTACCATTTGCTCGAGGTGGTGAGGCTGGCCAGCCTCTCCGCGCACACCACTGGCAGATGCCGCAGCGGCGCCACCGCGTAGATGACCAGCACGCTGAGGAGGTTGTAGTGGAAATGCACCAACGCGATCTGCATCGCGACAGTCGCCATCGGACCCGAAATCGCGGTGGCTGCCAGAATGGCGGTGATGCAGGTGCCCATGTTGGCGCCGAGGGTGAACGGATAGACCTGCCTCAAAGTCAGGATGCCGGTGGCGGCGAGCGGGATCACGAGGCTGGTCGTCGTGGAGGAAGACTGCACCAGAACTGTGATCAGGGTGCCGGAGGCGATTCCCGAGACCGGGCCCCGGCCCAGCGCCCGATGGAACAGGGTGCGGACGCGCCCGACGAGGAGCTGCTTCAGAAGCCTTCCCACGGCAGTCACCACGAACATGATCGCACCCACTCCGATCGCGACCATCACGAATCCTGCGGCGGTGACGGGCAGGAACAGCGCCAGCGCTCGCCGCAAGGTCTCGACGAGGGGTTCGGTCGCAAAACGGATCGGATTCCACCCCTCGCCGGTCGATGAAACAAGGCCGACGAGCGCTTCGGCTTCGAATCCCGAGAGCCTCTCCAAGGGATGGAAGAGCAGCTCCAGCGGAAAAAACAGAAGGACGGCGAGCACGTTGAAAAAATCGTGGATCGTCGCTGCGGCGAAGGCCCGTTTGAATTCTTCGCCGTCGCGGACATGCCCGAGGCTGACGACGGTGTTCGTCAAGGTCGTCCCCATGTTGGCGCCCATCACCATGGGCACGGCGACTGCGAGCGGCAGGCCGCCCGCGACGAGCCCGACGATCACGGAGGTCACCGTGCTGGAGGACTGGATCAAGGCGGCGGCGATGGTGCCGACGACAAGGCCGGACACGGGATTGACCCCGAAGGCGAAAAGCTCGCGGGCCTGTTCCCCCGCTGCCATGCGGAATCCGGAGGCGATCGTCGCCACGGCAACCAGAAGGCCGTAGATCAAAAAGAACACGCCGATCCACCGGAGCGCCGCCGACGCCCTGGAGGGTAGGGCCGATCCTTCGTTGGGGAGGTCGCCGGTCATTCAGAAAGCCTCCCTTGTAGCGGGCTCCATCTAGCTTGCCCAGCATCCGATTGTGACAGTTCCGACCGATTCCGGAGGCCCGCTGCGTCGCCCCGGTCTCTCCCGGTTCGGTTGCCCTCGCTCCGGAAAGCGAAATGAGCGCTTGCCATTGCGAAATCGTGGGTAGGCTTGCCTTCGCAAAAGACCTTCCAAAAACCAAGCAATGAGCAAAAGCGATTTCGGACTGATTGGCCTCGCCGTGATGGGGCAGAACCTGGTGCTGAACGTGGAGAGCCGCGGCTTCCGCGTCTCCGTCTTCAACCGCACCACCTCGGTGACCGAAAAGTTCGTCGCCGACAACCCCGGCAAGAATCTCTACGGCGCCTCGACCCTGGAGGACTTCGTCGCCAGCATCGGGCGCCCCCGCAAGATCATGATGCTGGTGCAGTCCAAGGCCGGGGCAAACCCCGCCGACCGCGACGCCGTCGATGCGGTGATCGACTCGCTCGTGCCGCTGCTGGAGCCCGGCGACCTCATCATCGACGGGGGCAACACCTACTTCATCCACACCGAGCGCCGCTCCAAGGAACTCGAGGCGAAGGGCCTCCTCTTCATCGGCACCGGCGTCTCCGGCGGCGAGGAAGGCGCTCGCAAGGGCCCCGCGATCATGCCCGGCGGCCCCGCGAGCAGCTGGGAGCTGATCCAGCCGGTCTTCGAAGCCATTTCGGCCAAGGTGAACGGCGACCCCTGCGTGACCCACATCGGCACCGGCGGCGCGGGCCACTACGTCAAGATGGTCCACAACGGCATCGAGTACGGCGACATGCAGCTCATCTGCGAGGCCTACCAGATCTTCAAGACGGCGGGCCTCTCGACCGAGGAGATCGCCGAGATCTTCGAACAGTGGAACCAGGGCGACCTGGAGAGCTACCTCATCCAGATCACCAGCAAGATCTTCACCATCCGCGACGAGGAGACGGGCGAGCCGATCGTCGAACTGATCCTCGACAAGGCCGGGCAGAAGGGCACGGGCCGCTGGACGGTGATGAACGCGGCGGACAACACCGTCGTGATCTCGACGATCAACGCGGCGGTCGAGGCCCGCATCCTTTCCTCGATGCGCGACCAGCGTCTCGCCGCCGCGACGCAGTTCGCCGGGCCCGAGCCGAAGATCGACCTGCCCAAGGACGTCCTCGTGCAGAAGGTCCACGACGCCCTCTACGCCTCGAAGATCATCTCCTACGCCCAGGGCCTCGACCTCATCAAGAAGGTCGGCGAAGCGCACGGCTGGGGAGTCGACCTCGGCGCGATCGCCCGCATCTGGCGCGGCGGCTGCATCATCCGGGCGCGTTTCCTCAACCGCATCACCGAGGCCTACGAGCGCAATCCCGCGCTGGTGAACCTGATGCTCGACCCCTTCTTCCTCGACATCCTCAACCGCAACCAGGCCGACTGGCGCGAGATCGTCGCCCTCGGGGTGAGCAACGGCATCCCCATCCCCGCCTTCAGCGCCTCGCTCGGCTACTACGACAGCTACCGCGCCGCCCGGCTCCCCGCGAACCTGCTCCAGGCCCAACGGGACTTCTTCGGGGCGCACACCTACGAGCGCACCGACAAGCCCGAAGGCGAATTCTTCCACACCCAGTGGCCCGAAGTGGTGGAGGATTGAGGGGGCGCGGGCTAAGCTCGGCCCGACCCAAGAGGGTCGAGCGACCGCCCCAACCCTGTCGGATTGCCGGTTCGGGCTGCATCCGCTTTCTCGGGCAGGAAGGAGCAGCGGGGCTTGACATTTTCCCGGAGACGGGTTTTCTTACCGGCCCGCGAAAACGGCAGGATAGCTCAGTGGTAGAGCAGAGGACTCATAAGCCTTTGGTCGGCGGTTCAAATCCGCCTCCTGCTACTTCCCGGGTCGGTTTGCGGAGCCACCGTCCGGATCGCGCTCAGGCCCGTTCGAGCCGATGCCGCCCGGCCAAATGGGAGCCGGGCGGAGATTGTAAAAAATTCCTCTAAAATTCCGTTGCGGGCCGCGAAAGTCCGCCTATATTCCCGCCCCCCGCCCCTCTCCAGCGTCCCGGAGGCGGGTTTTTTTGGCCCGACTCCCCGCCCCCGCGGCGGCTCTCGCCCCAATTCGAGGACGCTTCATTTTTTCGCAACCACGCTAAGCCATGCCCACGATCAACCAACTCGTTCGCAAAGGGAGGAAGGACAAGCACGTCAAGTCCAAGTCTCCCGCGCTCGACGAGTGCCCACAGCGCCGGGGCGTCTGTCTGCAGGTCTACACGCGGACGCCGAAGAAGCCGAACTCGGCTCTGCGGAAGGTCGCGAAGGTGCGGCTCACCAACGGCGAGGAAGTCATCGCCTACATCGGCGGCGAGGGCCACAATTTGCAGGAGCACTCCATCGTGCTCGTCCGCGGCGGCCGCGTGAAGGATCTTCCCGGCGTCCGCTACCACATCGTGCGCGGCGCCCTCGACACCCTCGGCGTGTCCAAGCGGAAGCAGGCCCGGTCCAAGTACGGCGCGAAACGGCCCAAGGGGTAAGGATCTGACTTCCCGTCAGAACCTTTCTCCGGCGATACGAATGTTTACCGAAATAGTCCTATGTCCCGAAGAAAAAGAGTCTACAGCAGGCC
>SLGN01000430.1 GCA_007123695.1 Verrucomicrobiales bacterium | reverse complement strand
TGGGGCGTGCTCAGAGCGCTCGCAGCCATCGCGGGCCGACTTTTCGCGGCCGTCCGACCGCCAACCGCGCCCGCCGCCACCGGCGCTGGAAATGGAATTTTTGGCCATGCTATGGGCTGAGATCATTTTTGCGCCCACATCTGGTTCAGCGAGTGGCGAGGTTAAAACGGAGGCCGTGTTCAAGGTGGAAATCGAGCCAAAGAGGTGATGCGCGGGGCATTGATCACAGCTAGCTGCCTCCTCCTTTTGCAGCCCCTATTCTCTGAACAAGCCTCCAAGCTGTTCGAAGTCGAAATCCTGCACGCGAATGCGATGCCGATAGCCGCACCCGTCGTGGATGAAAAAGGACGGCACTATTTCGTGATTTTGCGAAGCGCCGCCCGTTCGTCCACGTTGGATGCGGACTTCACCGGCGGGCGAAGGCTTCAGTTCGCTCGCACGGGCGAATCCTTGGATTTGGATTGGGCTAGCGGCGATCTTTCTGCGTTCCGGCTTGGGCTCGGGATTCCGATTTGTGCGATTATTGGGAACGACTGGCTCTCCCGCTTCAATCTCGAATTCGACTTGGACGCAGGTACCATGGCCGCCTTTCCGATCAACACCGATAGGCAGCTCTCCAATCGCTTCGATGAGAAAGAACCGCTCGCGAATGAGCCAGCATCGCCTCCTTCGCGATTTTTCAACATTGCCGGACACGCGGTGAATGCACTTTTGGACACTGGTGCTGACGATGAGTTCGTGATTCCAACTGCCGGGTTTGAACAACTGATTCGCGAAGGCGCGCTCAGCGAAGTCTCAAGCGTGCAAGGCGGGGGCCTCAACGGATTCGTCGAGGTTAGAGTCGGAATTCTCACCACTCCTTCCCCGACAGGTGGACTGCCACTGAAATCATTCGTTGCGGAGACGCGGGCGGAAGTTTCCTCGGTTGGAATGGGACTGCTCCAACTCCGGAACTTCTGCATTGATCGATATTCCAACGCTTTCTGGACGCGGGAGCGCACATCCCCTGTGCCGAAAAATGACGGGTTCAGTGAAATTGGCCTCGCGCTCATATTTCCGCCAAATATTGGTCCGATGGTGTTTAGTGTGGTTGACGGTTCGCCTGCTGCGGTGGCTGGGATTGTCACCGGAGACAAAGTCCAGAAACTCTCCGGCGTGCCGAGAGAAGGAATCAACCGATACACTGCCGAGAAGGTGTTGTCCGATGCAGTCGCCGAACAAGCCCAGTTCGAGATCCTCGTCTCGCGGCAAGGCAAAACGGAGAAATTGATGGTGAACCCGACAGTGTCCGAAAAAAATAAGGGCAACTTATAGCACAACGTATGCCACGCCTGCCTTTGAAAGTAAAAAATCACGGAATGCAAAAACTGGTAACCAATAGAATTGGCCGCGCCAATCTGTTCGAGAAATGAATTCGCACGATCTTCCTGAGGAACGGTCCGACACAATGGCGGCTACAGTCCCTCCCGTATCAATCCTGACGCACCGGTCCAAGGTCCACCCACTCCATGAATTTTCGTCGTTAACCGCAGCCCGTGCTTCCGGCCTCTTGCAGCCACGCGGGTGATGCCGAAACGAATGAGGTGCGCGACCCGCGCGACGATGTCGGGCGCAGGTTCAGGTATCTTTGGTCGTTTGGCAAGCTCCCAAGTCGGGCAGCCTCCGCCCAACCGCTTTCCAGGGGGCATGGCCAGTCCTGTGGCACCGGCGGCGCCCGCGCCCGCCGGCTTGTGCCGGGTGCGGGCGGCGGAGCCTCCCCCCGGTGTTCCCTTCCAGCGCCTTCCGGACCGGCCCGCGGCGGCGTCCACGGGATTGCGGCAGTGCCCGCCATTCCGCCATTCGCTAGGTTTGGCTGTTCGCCAGGTCCGCCCGATGCCTTACTCCGCAGACTCCATGAAAACAACCCGCTGCTCCCACTTCGCCGCCCTCGGCTCGTGCCTTGCCGCCTCTTTCAGCACGCTGTGGAAGCCCGCCTCCGCTGCCCCCGGATCCTCCCCGCGCGCAGGCCGCGGCCTGGAGATCGTGACCTCGCCCGACGGGCGAACGAGAACCTACTTCGACGGCCAAGGGAAGGGGGAGTCGGGGCACTACGTGACCCTTCCCTTCCACCGGAAGCGGACCTACGACATCGTCTTTGTCGATGGACGCCTTCGGGCGGACTGCCTCGCCGTGGCCCGGCGGGTGGTGTCGCCCGGGGGCGTCGTCCTTCTCCACGACGCCCATCGGAAGAACTACCGGCATGCCGTATCATTGTTCTCCCGGCGCGAGACCGCCTCGGGCACGGCGATCCTGCGACCGTGACCGTCCGCCGCGCAGTGGAGGGCCCGCCATCCGGATTACCGCAGAGCAATTCGCCTTCACATCAGTCCCCGCCCCATGACTCCCGTCTACAACAGCCATATTCTGAAGTTCCGGGACACCTGTCTGGAACGCGACCGCAGTCGGCTCGTCGAGACCATCTCCTCGTGCCGCGGTCACCGCGTCATCGCAAGGATCCGGCAGTCCGGCCGGTCGGTGGATCTTGAATGTCCGCCGCGGGAACTCCCCGAGCGGATCGCCAAGGCGGGGTTCGACCGGGCCAGGCCCTTCGATCTTGAGATCGTCACGAGAGAGCCGTCCGCCCTCGCCGCACTGCATCCGAACGGAGCGGCGAGGGAGGAATTCCACGACCGCAACGACTTCAACGTGCTGCAGTGGAACGGCGAGCGCGGCACCGGCGAGGCCGTCGCCGGAAGCCTCCGCAACACCCCGATGTTCTTCCGCGAGAACGGGATGAACCTCGACCTCGTCGATCTCTACCGCGGGCAGACCCTCTTTCTCGTCCTCAACGGCCCCAGCCTCAAGGGATTCGACTGGGCCCGGCTGAAGCAGCCGGGGATCGTGACGATGGGGATCAACAACGGTGCCCACCTTTTCAGGCCCAACTTCTGGACCTGCGTCGATGACCCGAGCCGCTTCATGGCCTCGATCTGGCGCGATCCCGCGATCCTCAAGATCGTGCCGATGGCCCACTTCCAGAAGCCGATCTGGGACCGGGAGCGCGACGCCTTCGCGACCGAGCGGGTGCGGGACTTCCCCAGCGTGGTCGGCTACCGCCGCAACGAGCAGTTCGAGCCGTCACGCTGGCTTGTCGAGGACACCGTCAACTGGGGGAACCACTCCAAACGCGGCGGGGGCCGCTCGGTGATGCTCGCCGCCCTGCGCCTCGCCCACCTCCTCGGGTTCCGGACCGTCTACCTTCTCGGGTGCGATTTCCACATGGACGAAAGCAAGCACTATTGGTTCCCCGAGCAGCGCAGCGCCGGCGCGATCTCGAACAACACCAACAGCTACGCCCTCATGAGTGGGTTTTTCCGGGAGCTTCAGCCGAGCTTCCTCGAGGCCGGATTCAAGATCCTCAACTGCAACCCCGAGAGCCGCCTCGACGTGTTCCCATTCGCCGACCTGAACGAAGCGCTCGCGACGGCCGCCATAGACGCCACCGGCAATACGGAAGGCATGTACATCGACCGCTACCGCGAGAAGAAGCGGCGCGCGGCAGAGCGCAGCCGGAAGCCGGGATGAACCCCCTCCGACCCCGGGCCTTCGGCGGGAAGGGAGCCGAGGGGATGAGAAAGGAATTTCCTAGCAGCAAGCATCCCTGCGTCCGCCACGCGACCAATGCGACCCTCCGGCTCGGGCCGGACGACGTCCCCCAGCCTGACGCGGTGCTGTTCCGCGACGCCTCCTCGGGCGGTCGCGCTGCCATCGACGCCAAGGGCTACCTCAGCGGAGCGCCGGAGCTCGTCGTCGAGATCGCCGCCAGCAGCGTCTCGCGCGACGCCCGGGAAAAGCTGGCGAGCTACCGCCGCGCCGGGGTGCAGGAATACCTGCTCTGGCGAGTGCTCGACGGAGAGATCGACTGGATGCACCTCAAGCAAGACGAATACCGCCCCCTGCCTGCCGAGAACGGACGCATCGAGAGCCGCGCCTTCCCTGGCCTCGTCCTCGACATCGACGCCGCCCTCACAGGCGACCGGGCTGCGGTCCTCGCGGGGTTGGGGTGAGGCGGCAGCGAGTTCACTCCACCAATCGCAGCCCCGTCTCCTCGTCCGCCTTCGCAAGGACGACCCAACCAGTGTAGCCTTCGTCCTCCTTCTTGCGGTTGCGACCGACAAGGAAGCGCCCGTCGGGTGCCTCCTCAAGCCCGAGGGCCGCGTCGAAGGTCCAAGCGCCGTCAAGCTCGAAGTTCTCGTCGGTGCGCAGGAGGGTCCGTCCGTAGCAGCCGAACCACCACGCCCCGTGCGCCCACGCCGCCGTTTGGATGCCGAGGCGGGTGTAGCCGCTGGGGAGGACGTGGCGACGCACGAAGCGCAGCTCGAGATCGTACTCGTAGAGGTAGTTTTCCTCGATCCCCTCGGGCAGGCCGCCGACGACGATGAAGCGCTCGCCGTCGCAGGCCATACCGCCGGCCCCGTGGACGAGCTCGGGCACGGCGTGTTTCTCGAGCAGCTCCAGCGTTTCGGCGTCGAAGACGTAGACCCACGAGTCGGCCTCGCCGGCGGGGCGGTTGAACTTGCCAAGGTTCACGGCGACGTAGACGCGCCCGTCGTGGTAGCAGAGGTCGCCTTGGTGGTTGTCCGCCTCGACCCGGACGAGCAGATTGCCCTCGGCGTCGGTGCGGGCGATCGCGTTGGTCCACGACCAGTAGAGATCGCCCGAGGGCGCCCGGCAGACGCCTTGGAGATGGCGGGGATACTTGCCTCCGCACTCGACCGGAGGCGCGGCGGCGGCGAGCCACGCGAGGGAGGGCAGGAACACGGCGAGAAGGCGAAGGGCTGCGGGGGGCATGCCGTTATCTTGGAGGGCGGTCGGGATTTTGGCAAGGTGCGCGTCGGACTCCAAAAGCCAAAAGGCTCGGTGACGAGGTGGAAGATCCGGCGAGACAGTCGCCTCGGACTTCTTCACCGGTCGCGAATACTGCCGCGCCAAGCTCACCCGCCAGACCGTGACGCCCTGGCTCGTCCATGGCGGCAGCGCGAAACGGCAAGGCTCCTCGCTTGGAACGGGCTTTCCCCTCTCATCGAAGAGATCGCCACGCCGCCAAAACCGCCTGTGCCTCGTCCTCGACCACCGAAGCGAGGTCGGGCGGGGGGGCAACCGCCGCCGCAGCACCGACATGCGCCCCCGGTCTCGCTCACGTCGCGGCAGCGAAGCTGCCTGCGGGCCCGTCCCTTCGTGCGAATCCATTCTTGCCTTTTTACCAGCAATTTGAGAAAACAACCGGAAAGGGCTGACGACGAATGCGTTCGCTCTCGAAAAGGAACCCCTGCACCATGCGCCCGACGCATCCGGAACGTCCCCTCTCACGGTGGATTTTCGCTGCCTTCGTTCTGGCGGCGGCAATCCTGGGCGCTTTCTTTTTCTTCGGAAGCCCGACAGCGGGCCCCGGCCCCTCTGCCGCATCGGGCCCGGTAGCGGATTCGGCGGGGGGGGCGCAAGGATCTCCGCAGGATCCTTCGACGGGCCGGGCGGAGGGGGATTCCGAAGGAGACGATCCTACCCAGCGTGCCGCCTTTGTGGAGCGACTTTCGACCTCGGAAGCCGAGAAGGTCGAGGCCCTCATGCTCCGCTTCGGAGCTTTGCTCTACGTAGGGTTGCATCACACTGTCGAGTTCCTGCTCCTGCGATGAAGCCGCCTGCCCGCATCCCCCCCTCGCTCCTCGCTCTGGCGATTCTTGGACTGCTGATCCTCGCGGTCTGGCTTGGTCGAGAGTCGCCGGTCGCGAAGAACGAAGCGACGACCTCGACCTCGTCGCCCGAAGCGGCAAGCTCAGAGGGAGGGGGCGGGGCAAGTTCCGCTGCCGCCTTGCTCGAAGCATCGACGGAAGGAGGGCGGAATCCAGGCGCCCCCGCCGCGGCGCGGACCGCTGCGGACATCGATCCTGCCTTTCGCGCCGCCGGCCACCCGGTCTTGGCGCGGCCCTACCCCCGGGGCGTTAACCAGGATCGCCGCTATCCCGGCGTGGAGCGCAGGCTCGTCGATCCCGGCCTGCACGAGCTCGATCCGGTCCCCTTGGCTAGGCTTCCGCAGGACGAGCGCTTCGAGCTGGCCGCGGAGGAGGAGGACACCTACACCCTCGACGCGTTGCGGCTCGCGTTCGACCGGGAGGCGGTGGAGCAGGTCGTAGAGGGTGCCGCTTCGCGCCTGCTCGCACCCCTTCCCGACGGGAGCGCTCTCTCGCTGCGCATCGACCAGGTATGGGACCGGGGCGACCTCACCCAGACCCTTCACGGCGAAGTCGAGGGAGAGCCCGAGACCAGCGTCGTGCAGCTCGTCCTGCACGACGGCATCCTCCACGGGACGGTGGCCCGCTACGACATCGACCAGCACCTCGAATACCGCATCCTCTCCACCGGCTACATGATGGTGCGCGAACTCGACAACGCGTCGATGACCGCGAAGTGCGCCGATCCGGGCGGGCCTCCTGCCGAGCCGGAGGATGCGGCGGGCGCGGAGGGCGACGGCGCGGAGGAAGGCTCCGGCGGGGAGGTCGCCGGGGACACCCCCGGCTACGTCACCGTCGATCTGGTCACCGGCTACGGGAGGCAGGCCCGCATCGCCGACGGCGGGCACAGCCAGATCGAGGCCCGCATCATCGGGTCGGTGGACCGGATGAACCCCTCCTTCGTCAACAGCCAGATCACCGCCACCGAGGTGATGCTGCTGGGCACCATCGAGGATCCCGACTACGAGTTCCCCGGCAGGATCGCGGGAACCATCGGCACCACCGACGAGCTGGGGGATCTGAACGACACCTCCCCCTCCAACCCCGAACTCAACACCGTCACCGACTACGCCGAGGAACTGGGCGCGGACTTGCGCGCCTTCGTCATCCGGCAGGCCGACGGGGGCGCCGGGGTCGCCTACCGCCCGGGGAGATCCTCGATCACGGCGCGCACCTACATGACCACCAACCGCATGACCTTCTGCCATGAGCTGGGGCACAATTTCGGTGCCCGGCACTCCTGGGGAGACACCGACGGCAGCGATGCGCCAACCACGGTACACAATTACGGGTGGCGCCTCGACCCGCCCGACCACGCCCGCGTCCGCACCATCATGGCCTACGACTGGTCCTGGGGCTCGGGG
>SLGN01000085.1 GCA_007123695.1 Verrucomicrobiales bacterium | reverse complement strand
AAGGCGCGGCGACACCTCCTCGACTCGCTCGCCGATTCTCCCCGCTTCCTCGAGGCGCACGCCCTTCTCCTCGAGCTGGTCGAAGGCCCGGGACCGCAGGCCGAAGCCGACACGCCGCCAGCCCCTCTCCCGGCCGACGGCGAAGCCGGGCAGCCGACCCGCGCGGATTCCGATGCCGCCGAGGAACGGTGAGGGCCCTCCCTTCCCCCGCTACCCTTCCGCAGCCGCGCGGCACCCTCTTCAACCCCCAGCACCAAGACCCCCCGATGGAAAGACACCGCCCCCTCCTTTCGACCTTCCTCCTCGCCCCCTTCCTCGCTTTCCTTCTCTCCGCAGTCCCCGCTCCCGCCATCGACGAAGGGCGCTCCCTCTACATCGAAGGCTATGCCGGCGAGATCAGCTATGCGCCCGGCGACGAGCTGCAGCTCCACCTTTCCAGCCCATCGCCCGAAGCCTCGCTCTCCATCGCCCGCGTCGGCCGCGAGCGCACCGTCGTCCACGAGGTCGCGAAGCTCGAGGGAGTGCTCGAGCATTCCGTGCCGGAAAACGCCTCCTCCCTCGGCTGCGGCTGGCCCGTCGCCTTCCGCATGCCCATCCCCGACGACTGGGAAAGCGGCTACTACGAGATCACCATGAAGGTGAGCGACCGCGGCGGCACCTACACCCAGCGCAACCGGCGCACCGCCGAGGGGACCTGCTTCTTCGTGCTGCGTCCCGCCGCGCCCGGCGGCAAAGACCGCATCCTCCTCCAGCTCGCCACCCATACCTACAACGCCTACAACAACTGGGGAGGTTCCAGCGTCTACGGCTACCACGGGCGGGCCAAGCTCCAGGGCCACCGGGTTTCCTACTACCGTCCCCCCACCTCCCAGTATCCCCGCTGGGAACTGCCCTTCGTCGTCTGGGCCGAGACGAACGGCTACCGTCTCGACTTCGCCACCAACCTCGACCTCGAGCTGCGGCCCGAGATCGTCGAGCCCTACAAGCTTCTCCTCAGCGTCGGCCACGACGAATACTGGTCCGGCCCGATGCGGGACACCGTCGAGGGCTTCGCCGCACGAGGTGGCAACGTGGCCTTCCTTTCCGGCAACACCTGCTGCTGGCAGATCCGCTGGGAGCCCGAGACGAGATCCTTTCTATGCTGGAAGCAATGGTTCAACCAGGACGAACTCTATTCCTCGACCGAGGCGACGATTCCCGGGCTCACCACGCTCTGGAGCCACCACCTTGTCGGGCGGCCCGAAAACGCCATGACCGGGGTCGGCTTCCTCCATGGAGGCTACCACAAGAGCCACGGCCAGATCATGGACGGCAGCGGGGCCTTCACCGTGCATCGTCCCGATCATTGGCTCTTCGAAGGCACCGGCCTCGCCGTCGGAGCCGAGTTCGGGGGGAAGGACAGCATCGTCGGCTACGAATGCGACGGATGCGAAATCGAATGGCGCGACGGCCTTCCCTTTCCGACTCATCGGGACGGCACGCCGCGCAGCTTCCAGATTCTGGCGACCGCGCCCGCGAAATGGGCTCCCGGCGACGCCTGGTGGTACGAGCGCTGGCCCGGCCCCGAGCACAGCGGGCACGCCGTGCTCGGACTCCACACCACCGAAGCAGGAGGCACCGTCGTGACTTCGGGAACCACCGACTGGTCCCACGGCCTCGCCGGCGGCGACGAGCACGTCGTCCGCATCACCAAAAACATCCTCGACCGCCTCGGCAAGTAGCCGAAACAGCATCGAAACCCGACCCCGCGCGGACCACATCAATATAAACCAGGCTAATTATCTGTGTTTAACTTCACTTTCTCAGGTCGCAAACCAATTATCTTCCAGGACCTGTTTCTGCAATTTATCATAGTATTATAATCCAGGAATTTAATTTATGATTTGTGATTGACTCCCTTTGACCGGTCGATGGTCCATCTCCAAGCCCGAAGGCGCTGCTTATCACTGAGAGGGGGGGCTCCCTGAACGGACTCCAGGACCACGGTCGTAAAGCGAGAGGGCCTGGTGTCCTATAAACCAGGCATATCTTGTCCTGCTTGGCTTGAGGGTGCTGAAGGTCCCTCGCCATCGATCTCGCCGGTCTCGACGCCCTGTATCGCATCGTTGCCTTTTTCGCCCTCGGCATCATCGTCCCGCTCGGCTCCTTCCTCTACTTCCGCCATAGCCATCGCTTCGCGGTGGAGCGGTCAGAGCGTCGCGGCGACACACGCTGGAGTCTGGGTGGAGCCGCCCGGCTCCTTCGGATTGGAAACCGCCGCGATGTTGGGGCCTCAATGGCCCATTCGGCGATGACGAAGGCGATGTCGCAGACGGACTACGGCGACATCGCCTTCGTTCAGTTTCCATGTCTAATTGCCCATGCATATAATAATAATTGGACTGTGACTACCCACGTTCGAACGGGGATCCAGTTCCGGGTCCGGCAGTGCTGTCTATCACTGAATAGGGCGGGCTGCGCTATAGTCTAATAACCAGGAAGATAATTTTTTATTCGCGTATGAACATCCCTGCTGAAAAGAGAGCCCATGTTCGAGCCTGGCAGTGCTTTTTGTCACTGCGACGGGTAGGCCGCGCCCTGAACGGACCGCAGCGCGGGGGGCGGAGAGAGAGTGCAGAGGGTCTTGGCTGCTTGGAGATCCGGGATGCTCCGGATTCCGGAGCTCAGTTGTCGGACGAATTCCGCAGTCGTCGGCCAGCTCGGGCGACGAGTTCGCTAAGTTCGAGCGGATTGCGGAGGTAGCGCCCACGGGACTTGACGCGGATCAGCTCGAGCGCAAGATCGATGAGGTGCCCCGCCCTCGCCATGTCGCAGTCGGGCAGGTGCGAGAAAAGGTCGCGACGCACTGCACGCACCGCCGCCGCCGCATCGCTGTTTTCGGCAACACGACGAAGCAGGGTGCCGGCCACTTCTTCGCAGAGGCGGAAGAGGCCGCCTTCGACTTCCTCTTCGGTCGGGCGCTGGAGTTTGGAGGTGCCCGAGGCGTTCACGGGTGCGGAGGAGCAGGCACGCACGCAGGAGGATTCGGGGAAGGAGGGGGAGTTGTTTTCCGAAGCGATTCGATTTCTCATGGCGACACCCTAGGCCGGGGGGTGGGACATCCAGGGCGCACCCTGCGCACTTTTTAACGGTTCGGGAGAACGAAACGTTAGAATTCGCGAAAGGAGAGGGGAGGGCGCTTCCTCGATTTGCGATTTCCGCCCGTTCCTCCATTTTGTCGGATCGCTGCGGCGCGTATAGTGAGAGGTGCCCGGCGACGCAAAACCAGACCTTCAGAAGAAGATGCGCGAGGTGCCCCACAAGCCGGGGGTCTACCTTCACCGCGACCGTTTCGGTACGGTCATCTACGTGGGCAAGGCCCGCGATCTGCGCAAGCGGCTCGCGTCGTACTTCACTCCTTCGAGGAAGCGCGTGGCCGAGCACAAGACCCGGGCGCTGATCGAGAGCATCTGGGACTTCGATTTCCACGAGGTCCGCAACGAGCCGGAAGCGCTTCTGCTGGAGGGCAAGCTGATCAAGGAGTATCGACCGAAATACAATGTCGCTTTCCGCGACGACAAGCGCTTCCTCCTCGTCAAGGTCCATCCCCACGAGCCGTGGCCCCGTTTCCAGTTGACGCGCCTGCGCAAGGACGACGGGGCCCGCTATTTCGGGCCCTTTGCGCATTCCGGCGCCCTGCGGCGCACGATTTCGTGGATGAACCGCGAGTTCGGGCTGCGCAGCTGCCGTCCTCTGGAGCCGGGCGAGCAGGACTACCGCCACTGCCACAACGACGTGATCAAGAACTGCGCGGCCCCCTGCATCGGACGGGTTTCGCGGGAGGAATATCTCGCCAAGGTCGAGCGTGCCTGCGAATTTCTCCAGGGCCATTCCCGGGACCTCGTCTCTTCGATCGAGGAGGAAATGCGCGAGGCTGCCGCCGCCCTCGACTTCGAGCGGGCCGCCGAACTGCGCGACATGCTTTCGAACCTCCGCCAGACGCTGCGCCCGACCCGCCAGTTCCGCCGCCGCGGTGTGCCGGGGAAGGCCATCGACCCCGAGGCCGACGTCGCCGAGCTGGGCGAGATTCTGCGGCTGGGACGCCCGCCCCGGGCCATGGAGTGCTTCGACATTTCGAATATTTCTTCGAACCACATCGTCGCATCGATGGTGCGCTTCCGGGACGGGCTGCCCGACAATGCGAACTATCGCCGCTACCGGGTCAAGTCCGTGCAGGGACAGGATGATTTCGCGAGCATGGCGGAGGTCATCCGGCGCCGCTATTCCCGCATCCTCCTCGAGGCGAGGGAGCGGATCGGAGCCGACGAGGCCGACGCGAGCCAGGAGAACCCGCTGGAGGCGATGCGCCGCATCGAGGGCGCCGGGGCCGACGCGGAAGGCGGCGAGCCGGGCGATGCAGCAGCGGCTCCGGTTTCGGGGAAGGGAAAAAAGGCGCGGCCCTTCGTTCGTCTGCCCGATCTCGTCGTGGTCGACGGGGGCAAGGGCCAGCTCGGCATGGCCGTGCGGGAGCTGCGGCGGCTGGGGCTGCACGAGCTGCCGGTGATCGGTCTCGCCAAGCAGCGCGAGGAAATCTTCCTGCCGGGCGAGTCGGACCCCATCGTCCTGCCCCACGACCGCGGCGCTCTGAAGCTGCTCCAGCGCATCCGCGACGAGGCCCACCGCTTCGCCAACGGCTACCACCAGCTTCTCATGAAACGCCGTGTCGAGGAGAGCATCCTCGACGATTGCCCCGGCATCAGCCGCGCCCGCAAGGAGCGGCTGCTGGAGCGCTTCGGCTCGGTTTCGCGGATGCGCAAGGCCAACGCGACCCAGTTCGCCGAGGTGCCGGGCATCCATGAGCGCCTCGCCGAGGAAATCGTCGAATTTTTGAAAACCCATTGACCGCCGGACCGTATTTGTCCGCCCTGCGGCACGGCAAGGACCGTTTCCCAAGGGGATTCGGGAATCGACCTCCGCCGTATCCGTGCTACCTTTCCCCATGCCTTCGACCCGTAAGGGACCAAGCCGAATGAAATTCGTTCTCCGACTCCTCGCCGTTGCCGCGATGTTCCTCTCGGTCCTTCCGGCGGGGGCGCAGCTGCTGCCCGGCTTTCGCAGCGGATCTGAAGCGGAGCCCGTTCGCCCGAAGCTTCCGGGCCTGGGAGACGACCCGGAGGTTCTGCCTGCCGAGCCGGATCCCGAATCCGATCCCCAGGCCATCCCCCGGTTCGACGAGCCGTCGGCCGCCGGCGCCGCGCCGATCCGCGCGATGCCGGTGGAGGAGGAGGAGATCGTCGAAATTCCCGCTGCCCTGCAGGAAGACCAGCCCGCCATGCTCCGCGCCGAGCCCGTCGTGGTGGAGGCCGACGTCGAGGAGGAAGTCGAGGAAAAGGATTCCACTCTCAAGAAGATGGACTCGATCGGCGTCGATGCCACCGAGCCGCCCGTCTCCGCCAGCGACCTGCGCGCCCTCTCGCCGCCGGAGAAGAGGAGCCCGATCGGGAGTTCCTTCGAAACCCGCACCGAGGCTCGCACCTTCACCTTCTCCATCCCGGCGCCGCGGGGTCAAATTCTCGACCGCAACGGCTATCCGCTCGCCCAGAACAAGGTCGCCCACTACGCCGCGATCAGCTTCCCCTACCTCGGCAGCGAGGTCTCCGATGCCGAAGTGCTGCGCTACGCGGGCGAGCGCATGGTCCACGTCAACAACATCCTCGGAACCGACTGGGACCTGTCGGGCAAGGTGGTCATCGACCACTACCGCGACCGCCGCTGGGTGCCTCTGAGCTTCTCCGCAGTCCTCTCGGAAAGCGAGGTCGAGGAGCTGAGGCGGCAGAAGATGGAAGGCCTCACCCTGCAGGCCGTCTATCTGCGCCACTATCCGCAGGGCGAGGCCCTTTCCCACGTGATCGGCTACGTCGGCAAGCGGCCACCCCGTCTCAAGGGCCCCATCGTCAACGACGAGGATCTCTGGGGCGAAGCGATCGGGGTCGAAGGGTTGGAGCAGAGCTTCGAGACCGAGCTGCGCGGCTCGCCCGGCCGGGTCAACATCATCTTCGAGGCCGACGGGACCAAGGTGAAGGAGGAAGTGCTGGCGCGGCCCAAGCCGGGCTTCAACGTGGTGACTTCCATCGATCTCGAAATGCAGCAAATCTGCGAGGAGCTCCTCGCCGAGCGCGTCAAGCGCGGCGCCATGGTGCTGATGGACGTGCGCAACGGCGACATCGTGGCGATGGCGAGCTATCCCCAGTTCGACCCGAACCTTTTCGTCCCCGCGATCAACCAGGAAAACTTCTCGAGGCTCGTCAACGATCCCGAGAAGCCGCTCTATCCGAGGGCCTTCCGCGGCGCCTACCCGGCCGCCTCGACCTTCAAGGTGGTCTCCGCGCTGGGCTTTCTCGACAGCGGATACATCACGGCCCAGGATCTCTTCGGCTGCCCCAACGCCTGGGCTGTCGGCAATGTCGTGATGCGCAACTGGAACAAGGACGGGGAGGGCTCGATGAACGTCGTCGGCGCTCTGACTCGTTCCTGCAACACTTGGTTCTACTACGTCGGCGCCCGTGCCGGCGCCGACTCGATGAGCTACATGGCGACACGCCTCGGTCTCGGCCAGAAGACCGGCCTGCCGCTGCGCGAGGCCGAGGGATTCATTCCGAGCAATCGCTACTGGATCGACAAGTATGGCTACCGCATGTCCGACGGCGAAGAAGCCGTCATGAGCATCGGGCAGGGCAAGGTCGAGGTCACCCCCCTGCAGATCGCGCGGATGATGGCGGCGGTCGGCAACGGCTCGCAACTCCTCAAGCCTCGCCTCGTCCTGCAGTGCCAGGACCTCAACCACGAGATCGAGCGCAGCTTTCCGGTCGAGAATGTGGGCAATCTCAATTTGGACGAACGCCACCTGCGCGCCGTCCAGCGCGGTCTCTACGACGTCGTCAACGCCGGCAACGGCACGGGGAAGCAGGCCTACCACAAGATCACCGTCTCGGGCAAGACCGGGACCGGTCAGTGGAATGTGGCCTTGAAGCAGAACGTCGCCTGGTTCGCGGGCTACTTCCCGTCGAAAAACCCGGTCTACTCCTTCTCGGTGATCTACGAGGGCGATCCGGAGGAAGTCGTCGGCGGCGGCAAGAGCGCCGCCCCCATCGTCGGCGAGTTT
>SLGN01000471.1 GCA_007123695.1 Verrucomicrobiales bacterium | reverse complement strand
CGAGGCGCCGACGAGCCCGCTTCGCGGAGGCGGCGGCAGGATTTGTTGTTCCGCGCTCACTTGCGCCCGCCCGGTTCGAGGAGGAGCCGTGTCGAGGTGGCCTCGGCAATGCGTTCTTTGGAGTAGAGCAGAGGGAAGTAGTCGCCCCGGGCCCAGCCTTCGAAGAGGTCGCGGTAGTGCGGGCTGGACGGGTCGCCCGACTGCCCCCTGGAGTTGTGGCGCAAGGCTGCCGAACTCGGCGATCCTGACGCGATGTTCGCTCTTGGATCGGTCCACTTCAAGGCTTGGGTGGCTTGGACGAGAATGTTGAGAAAGCGGCGGAGCGGTGGCGCAAAGCGAAGGCTGTTGGCTACGAACTTCCGCCCGAGGCGGAACAAATCTTCCGCGATGCGCGGTAAAATTTGGTTTTTGATGGTGCTTCTCGAAAGCGGAGGTGCTCCGCGCTTGGCGGAATCCAAAAGGCAGATGCCGCCCCGATCCTTGACGCGGCCGCGTCAAGAATCGGGGCGATGGGAGGCGCGTTCGCTGCGGGGCGGCGATTCGAGCCGCGCCGGGTCCCAGTGCCGACGGGGCTGGCGGGGCGCTTTGCCCATCGGCGTCAGTGCGCCTCGTCGGGCAGGAACCGTCGGCGCGCGGCGCTGGCTCGCGAGGGGCTGGGGCGGGCTCTGGACGAGGCGGTGGTGAACTCGGGCGGGTAGATGAGCCTGGGCGAGGCGCTGCGGCATCGGGTGCGCTATTTCTCCGACGGGGCGGTGCTGGGGAGCGCGGAGTTCGTCGACGGGGCCGTCTTCGCGTCGATCGGTTGTCTTCTTTTCGGCTGGGCGATCCTTCTCCGTCAGAACTTCGTCGAAATCACGATTGTTCCGCACCGCATCGCCTCCTCGCTCGTCATGGCCTTTTTGGCCTCACTTTCTGGCGGTGCGCTGGCGTCGCTGGGCCAGACCCGACGCCTCGCCATGGCGCTGGTCTTGGAGCCTCTCCAGTGCATCGATTCTGCTTGCCGCCGCGCTCGCGGCGATGGCCGTGGCCGGGTTGGCCCATCAGATCGCGTGGATGGGCGGAGAGCCCTTCACGGAAAACAGAACCAACGGCGCCAGAAACTGGAATTACGCCAGACAGATCGCAATGATGGCCTTGAGCCACGCCAACGACAACGAAGGGCGCTTTCCCGACGACCTCCCTGTTCTCATCAAAGCGGAGTTTGGAAACCGGGACGAGCCATGGGTGGCCCATTTCCTCCTTTACCGCGAAAACCAGCATGGACTTGCCGACCCGAATCGCGTGACCCTCGCTTTCCGAGCCCTGAAACGCCGGGGGCCTTGACTCTGCGCCTTCATCATGAGCTTGATCCGAACTTCAGACCCGGTACAATCGACCTTACGCGATGAATCCCTCCGCCCCTCTGCCCTCCCCGCCCCGTTTTCCGGTTCGAGTTCCCCCAGTTGCCGAGGACGGAACGCCATCCGGGACCATGCGGCGGGGCCGCTATGGTGCGCTCCTCGCGATCGTTGCGGCATCGATGCTTTGCGGAGGCCTCGGCGGCGGTTCTCCCGCTTGGGCCGACGAGCGATCGATGGAGTCGCTTGAGGAAAAGTTCGTCGCCGCCTACGACCGGCTCCACCAGCCCATCTGGGATCTCAGCGCCTCCTTCTCCGCCGCGCTCGAGCGGATGCTCGCTCAGAAAACCGCCGATGGCGATCTCGACGCCACCTTGGAGATCCGGAACGAGATCGGCGCCTTTGGCGACGGACGCGACTTCGACACCGAAGCCTTTCTGCAACGTCCCGCCGAAGTCGAAGCCTTGGCCAGCGCCAAAGCGATCTACGCACGCGAGCGCGAACGCCTCTGGAACGGGGGGGCAAAGGCGAGAGCGGAGCTTCTGGGCCACTACGCGACAGCATTGACCGAGCTGGAGAGAGACCTCACCCGCAGCGGGAGGACGGAGGAGGCGCTGAGAGTCCGCCGGGCGAGGGAGGGGCTCGACGCCGATCCCCGGTTCGCCGGCGAAACCAAGAGGGCCTTCAACGAGAGGCCCTTCGACGGCCGGATCCACGTCGTAGGCAAGGGCGACATCCAGATCGAGCACAACGGAAACCGGGTGAACGTGCGCAACACCGCCTACAACCGTTCGAAATACGTCTTCGGGAGCAGCCGCGACCTGAGAGTCGCCGCCGGGGACGTCATCCTCGTGAAAATGCGGGGGACCGCCGTCTACCGGAGCTTCATCCTTTCCATCGAGAGCGCGGACGGATCGGTTTTCGTTCCCTTCGCGGTCGACGACTTCCGTTACCTCGGCGACGGCCGCGACGCGGTGCGGCTCGCGTCCGACCGCGAGGAGCTGCTGCGGATCGTCGCCCGCCCCGACCTGGGCACTCCTGATCCCGACATGTCCGATGCGTGGCGGAACCTCCCAAATTCCCAGGCGGCCCAAGCCGCGAGCGAGTGGGTGCGTTGCGGCCCCGGCACGGAGTGGCACCACTACGCCGCCGTCATCCGCCCGGAGATGCTGAAGGCCACCGAACCGCCGGCGGGGGAACCCTAGCAGCCCCCCTCCCGGCCGGGGCCGGGGAAAGGCATCGATGAAACCGCGCTCGATGGAATTTCAATAAGATTCACATCCGCGTTTTCATAAAAGTCACCCCGTCTAGCTTTCTCGGCAAGATCGCTTCGGCAAACCCCTCGACGTCACGAACCGACTGTCGGGCAAGAGCCGGAGCCACTTTCGCTCCCGCGCCTGGGCGTTTTCGGTCTCGCATGTCAGAAGAGGAAGGTTGCTCGGGGCTTCAGTCCGAAGGGCGGAGGACCCGCATCCGCGAGCATCCTCTACGCTTCTGCCGCCCCGACCCGCGAGGGTCGTGGACAGGTTGATTACGGCTCGCAGCCCTCAGTGCCCTCTGTGGTGAAACTCCAGTGCGGTATCCGTCACCTTCCATCGACAGACGGGGACGGAAATATCCCCGCTCCGTGGCACCAGGAGCGCATTTCAACGGGTCTGTTCCGCCACCTGCTTCTTCCCTTTCAAGCTCGCCAGAAACGCCACCAGGTCGCGGATCTCGTCTTTTTGCAGGAGGTAGCCCATCGGGGGCATGGTCGAGATCACGGGGCTGCGCTCGCGGATCTTGTCGGCGGGTACGGCGTGGTCCTTGCCTTCGGCGTCGCGCAGGAGGACCCTGCCGTCCTTTTCCCCGCGGAACTGGCCGGCGAGATTGCCGCCGTCGGCGAGGACGAGGGAAATGTTGCCGTAGCCGGGGGCGATGACGGCCTGGGGATCGACAAGGCTCTCGAGCAGGTAGCGCAGATCCTTCTTGGCCCCGATGTCCTTGAGATTGGGGCCGACGGTGCTGCCGGGGCCGTCGGCGATCTTGTGGCAGGCGGTGCATTGTCCGGCGGGATGGGAGAGCAGGAGGGATCGGCCGCGCGCGGCGTCGCCGCCCTCGAGGGTGAACTCGTAGGGGGCGAGAGGGTCGGCGGCGGCGGTCGTCTGCCAGGCGCTCTCCATCGAGAGGAGGGCGGCGGCGAGCTTGGAGCGCCCGGCGAGAGCGGGGTCCTTGGCCGCCTCGTAGACGTCGAGCCGGTAGGGGGGATCGATCTTTCCGGCCTCGAGTTCGGCGAAGAGCTTCTCGACCTCGCTGCCGCCGCCGATCTTGGGAAGGATGCGGATGGCGTGCTGTATGACGAAGTGGGGATGCTCCTCGCCGATGCGCCTCGTCGCCTCGTCGCAGGCCCCTTTCGGGTCGAGGGCGGCGAGCAGGTCGAGGGCCGCGACCTTGAGCCCGTAGTCCTTGTCCTGGTTCGCCCGCTCGACCAGGGAGGCGATCTCGGGGAACTCCTGCGCGGCGAGGGAGCGCAGGGCGGAGGCGCGCAGCGGTCCTTCGGCCTCGGCGTTTTCGAAGACGGCGAGCAGGGTTTCGTTGGCGATGGGCAGTCCGAGCTCCGAGGCGAGGTCCATCGCGGTGGAGCGGATGCGGGAGGAGGCGGCGGTGAGAAGATCGTCGAGCCGGGTGCCGAGGGCGTCGGCGAGGACGGAGGGGTCGCGCTCGTCGAGGGGGCGGTGCTGGCCGGTGACGAGGTCGAGCGCGGGCGGGGCGGTCCATTGCTCGAGGGCTTCGAGCCCGGCCTCGAGGAGGGGGGCGACCGCCTCGCCGTCGGCGACGAAGTCGACAATGCGGGCGGCGGATTCGCGGGTGCCGAGGCGGTGGTTGGCGTTGAGGGCGCGCCGGGTGAAGGGCGCGTGGTCGCGGTGGCCTCCGAGCCGCAAGGCGAGCTGCGGCAGGGCCTCGGCGATGCCCCAGTCGTCGTGGATGGCGATGGCGGCGTCGGCGGCGATGACGGGGTCGAGATCGTCGAGGAAGGCGGCGGCGGCGGGGTCGCCCCGCCGCCCGAGGGCGAGCGCGGCGCAGGTGCGGACGAGGGCGGATTCGTGCTTGGCGAGGGCGGCGAGCCTCTCCGTCGGCGCGGCCCCGGCGAGGGCGATGGCGCCGGCGTGGCGCAGGTAGGTCAGGCCGGGGTGGTGATCGTCGCGGGAAAGGAGGGCGAGCACGGAGTCGGTCGCGGCGGGGTCGCCGAGGCGGCCGAGGCCGAGCAGGGCCTGGAGGCGGACGCGCTGCTCGGGATCCTCCAGCAGGGGGAGAAGCGCGGCGGTCAGGGCATGGCTCTCGCCCGCGGGCGCGGGCACGATGTCGAGCCCGAGGCGGCGCCCGTGGCGATCGGTCGCGGTCTTGACGGCCTGGGCGCGGACCTCGGGGTCGGGATCGCCGAAGAGGGAGGCGAGGATCTCGTCGTCGGCCTCGCCCCGGCGCAGCAACTGGCCGATGCCCCAGACCGCGTGGATGCGGGCGAGCTGCGGGGACTCGGTTCCGGCAGCTACGGATTGCAGCTCGGTCAGGGTGCCGCGCCGGGCCATTTCGAGCTGCGCCTTCAGCCGCACCCTCTGGTCGGCGTGACCCAACAGGGTCGAGAGCCGAACCAAACCCTCTTCAGCGAAGTCGGCGGCGATGAGGCGGCGCGTCTCCTCGCGCAGGGGGTGGCGTTTTTCCTCGGCCACGTCGATGCGCCAGACCGCGCCCTTCTGGTTGAGGGGATACCCGCCGCCCCAATCGACCCCGTAGAGGGCTCCGTCGGGGGCGAAGTTGAGCCCGACCAGCGGGATGCCGTCGCCGATCTGGTGATCGTCGATCATGGCGAAGGCGTCGCCGCGCGGCTCGGCGCGGAAGGCCCACTGCTGGCCGCTCGGGGCGCTGGTGAGGAAGAAGTAGCCTTCATACTCGGGCCCGAGGGCGGTGCCGGGGTTGAACTTGAAGCCGGCCGGTCCGTTTTCGTAGAGTCCGAGAGGCGGCGTGAACCAGCGCTGCTGGCCCTCGTGGTGGGGCAGGTGCATGGCTTCGTCGTCCCAGGGATTGTAGGCCTTGCCCCGATACTGCCAGTGCGAGCGCCAGCCGAGGTCGGTGTATTGCTCGATGTGGACGAATCGCTCCTTTTCCCCGGCGAAGTCGGCGTCGTTGTCCACGCCGAAGAAGTTTCCGTATTGGTCGAAGGAGATCTCCTGGATGTTGCGCTGCCCGCGGGCGTAGACCTCGAAGTTCGATCCGTCGGGCTCGCAGCGCATCAGTCCGCCCTGGTGGGGAAAGCGGTAGTCGAGTCCCTCGGGCGTCTGCACGCGGATGCCTTTGTCGCCGATGGACCAGTAGATGCGTCCGTCGGGCCCGAGGGAGAGCCCGTGCATGTCGTGCCCGGCGTAGGCGAGATGCACGCCGAAGCCCGAGACGAGGACCTCCTTCTCGTCGGCGATGCCGTCGCCGGAGCGGTCGCGGAATTTCACCAGCTCGGGCACCGGGCAGACGTAGACTTCGCCCTCGTGCCAGAGCACGCCGCCGGCGACGCCGCCGACGAGGTGGTCGAGCTGCTCGGCGAAGATCCGGGTCGAGTCGGCGAACCCGTCGCCGTCGGTGTCCTCGATCAGGTGGATGCGTTCGCTCAGGGCGACGAGGTCGCGGATGTCGTGGATCCCGTCTCCGGTGAAGTCCTCGACCCGCTTGGCGTTGGCGGCGCTGTTCTCGGGGGTGAACTGCTCACGGTAGAAGGTTTCCTTGTCCTCGACCGAGACGAAGGAAAGGTCGTCGGGGATCCAGTCGGTGTTGTTGCGGATGTCGAGGTCGTTGGCCTTGCGCCGCTGCGTCTGGGTGACGTAGGCGCGTCCCTGCGGGTCGAAGCTGATGGCGACGGGATCGGGCACTTCGAAGCCGGGTGTCCATTTGGTGAAGGACAGCCCCTTGGGGTCGGGATGGCCGCCGCGCGGCGCGGCGGAGGGCTCCTCCGCGGCGACAGGCCCCGCGAGGGCGAGCAGGAGGAGGGAGAGGGATAGGAAGACGATCGTCTCGGTGCGCATCGGAAAATGTCGCACGAAACGCCCCGTGCGCCAGCGTCGCGGTGCAGGTCAGAGTTCGCCCCGGGGATCGCCCTCGCGGAACACCTCGGCCGAGGCGAAGGCCACCGGCTCGCCCGAGAAGGGCGTGGCGAAAAGCACCGACCGGCCCGCGAGCGGAAACTGCAGATCCTCGGCAGGGAAGGCGTGCTCGAAAAGATCGGGGCCGGTGTCGTCCTCTCCCGGCACGACATCGCCGCCCTCCTCGAGGTCCTCGCCGGAATCCCTCCAGACCCGCCCTGTCACGATCCAGAGACCTTCGGCGCCGCGCACGGCGAGCCGCATCCAGTGGAGCTGGGCCGGATCGCCCGCGAAAGGTCGCCGCAGCAGCACCGCGCCGCGCCGCACCAGCTCGACCTGTCCCTGCGCGGGGACGAGCCGCAGTTGGAATCCGTTCTTTCCGTAGAGGCCCACGCCGATGCGGGATTGAATGCTGTCTCCCGGAGCGCGGCCCGACGCGACGATGGCGGCGCCCTTTTCCCGGATCTCGGGACCGAACTCCAACCACCCGTCGAGCAGCGGCGTCGGGGCGGCCCGCAGGGTCTTGGTGGCGGCGTCGACGGTCCACTGTCCGGCCAAAGCCTCGGCTCCGGCCGGCAAGTCCGCGCCGCTGCCGAAGTCGAGCCGCGCGAGGACGCCATCGGGCAGCGGCGGAGCGGGCGGCTCCGGAGCGGGTTGCTTCGCCCTCGCGCGGCGGCGCGGGGCGGCGTGCCCGGCGCGGG
>SLGN01000229.1 GCA_007123695.1 Verrucomicrobiales bacterium | reverse complement strand
GCTGGCCCTGGGGTGGGGCGCCGGGCGTGCCGGTGACGGTGCCGCGGCTTTCCTTTTGCCGCTGGCGTTCCTCCATGCGGGCGTCCATGGCTGCCTGGATGATCTGGGCCACGATGTTGGACTCGGCATATTCCATCTGGACGAATTCGGTGATGAGGGGCGCGTCGTCGACGGGGTGGTCGATGATCGACTTCAGCCGGATGAGCTGGCGCACGATCGGGGTGGTCTCGGTGATGAGGAGTCCGCGCGGATTGGTGACCGGGGTGATCCTGCCGAATTCGTTGAGGACGATGTGGTTGCTGAAGATGGTGGCGGCGTCTTCGGGATCGATGAAGTCGAGCGCGAGAAAGAAGCCGACGAGGGACTCGCCTTCGGGCAGGAGGTTCGCGTCGGTGTAGATCACGACGCCCTCGCTGAAGGAGGGGCTGCCGCCGCCTTGGCGGTTTCCGCCGAGGAGGATCTTCACCGAATCTTCGTCGGGCTCGAGCACGAGAACGTAGCCGTTGACGAGCAGCGCCGCTTCGATGAGCCGGATGGCCTCGTCGCGCGAGACGTCGTTTGGAGTGACGAGGCTGACCTGGGGGCCGTTGAAGATGGAGCTGTCCTTGACGATTGGCTTGTTGATGAGCCGCTCGTAGATGTTGAGTATGTCGTTGACCGGATTGAGGGGAAACTGGAGGCTCACCCGGTCCCCGACGACGGCGCTGCCGGGGCCCTGACCATCGACCGATTCGGGGCCTCCGGGCCTGCCGGAGCCGCCGGGTCTCTGGAAAGGCGAGGGTGGCTGCAGGGGCTGCTGGGGGGGCGGGCGGTCTTCGTCCTGCGAGATGCCTAGGGCGGCGCCCGAGGCGAGGAGGCACGCGGCGAGCCGCGCCAAGGGTGCGCGTACCCCTCGCCGGCGGCGATGGCTCTTCCAGTTGTTCATGGGTTGTGTTTCGGTCTCCGGAGGGTCCGGCGATGGGGTGGAAACACCGCGCCGGGCCGAACGGTGCGCGAATTCTCGGTTCGCGGGAATCTTTCTATCCCATGCCGAAGCCGACGACAACCCGAAAGGGCTGGCTCGCGGAGATCTCCATCTGCGGGCAGGCGCTTGCGACGAGGTGCCTCGGCCGCTACTTGCCCTCGGCGGCCCATTGCTTCATCAGGGCGATGTTGCGGGCGATCTCGGGCTTTGAGCGGGTGAGGTAGACCGCCATGTCGCTGTCGTACATCGCTTCGGGTTCGGGGCCGGGGTCGCGGCTCTCTTCCATCCACCGGTCGAGGCGGGCGCGGTGGGCCTCGAGTTCTTCACGGTAGGCTGGGTCGGCGGCGAGGTTGCGCACCTGGTGGGGATCTTCGCCGTAGGCGTAGAGCTCCTCGGCGGGGCGGGGAACTTGGAAAAGGAGCTTCTCGGAGAGTTCTGGCAGCTGCGAGGCCTCGCGCAAAGCGCGCAGGGTCTGGACGATGGCCTTGCCGTCCTTGTAGGCGTTGGGCTGGAGATGGGGGCGCAGGGGATGGAAGTTGCGCAGGTAGAGGAAGCGGTCGGTGCGCACGCTGCGGATGCGCTCGACGGTCTCGTCGCAGCGGTCGCGGGCGGCGTAGACGGCATCGCGGGGCTCGTAGTCGTCGGCGAAGATGTCGCGCGCCTGCATCCAATCGGGCACGGGCAGCCCGGCGGCGGCGAGGGAAAAGGCGGCCATGTCGATGTGCTCGACGAGGTCGCGGCGCACCGCGCCGCGTGGGATGCCGGGTCCGCTCACGACGAAGGGGATGTGGGTGCCCTCGTCGTTGAGGAACTGCTTTCCCCGGGCATGGCTGATGCCGTGGTCGGTCATGAAGACGACGAGGGTGTTCTTGAGCAGGCCCTCGGAATCGAGGCGGTCGAGGACGCGTCCGACGTGCAGGTCGGTCATGCGCACGGCATCGAGATAGAGCGCCCAGTCCTCGCGGATGACGGGGTGGTCGGGGTAGTGGGGGGGCACCGCGACGGTGCCGGGATCGGTGGCGGAACCGAGTTCGGCGACGACGCGCTCGCGGAAGGCAGCGCGGGCCTCGGGGCTGCCTTCGCGCAGCTTTCCGCCGTGGAGCTGCACCTGCATGAAGAAGGGCTTGTCCCCGCGTTCGGCCCAGTCGTGGCTGTCGTAGATGGCGGGGTCCCACTCGAAGTTGTAGTCGGTCTTGCCGAACTTGCCGCGGGCGGCGGCACGCTTCCCGGCCCGGTCCGTGCCGAAGGGAAGCCCGCGGTGGTCGATGCCGGGCAGGCCGCTGCCGATGCAGGTGTAGTAGCCGGCACGCTGGAAGATCGCGGGGACGGGTTCGACCTCGTCGGGCAGGTGGATTTTGAGCTCGCCGCGGCCGCTGCGGTGGTGGTGCGAGCCGATGGTGGTCTGGTACATCCCGGTGATCATGGCCGAACGCGAAGTCGAGCACACAGGTGCGGTGACGTAGGCGCGTTCGAAGCGGGTGCCGGCGGCGGCGATGCGGTCGATGGCGGGCGTCTCGTAGAGGGTCTCGCCGTAGCAGGAGAACTCGAGCGAGGCGTCGTCGACGACGAACCAGAGGATGTTGGGGCGGTCTGCGCCGGACGTGGAGGACGGGGCGGTTACGAAAAGAAGGATGGGGAGGAGGGCGGCGAGGGCGTTTCGCAGTGGCTTCATGTTCATGTCTGGAAAAGGGTGGGGGCGGGCGCCGGATCAGTCCGCCTCGGGGCGCGAGTCGCGTTCGAGCAGCTCGCGCAGGGCCTGGGCCGGAGCCTTGCCTCCGAAGAGGACCTCGTAGGCCTGGTCGATGATGGGGGTGCGCACGCCGAGCTTGCGGGCGAGTTCGTGCGAGTTCCTCGCGTTGGGCACGCCCTCGGCGACCTGGCTCATTTTTGCGATGGCCTCGTCGAGACTCAGGCCCGATCCGAGCATGCGGCCGACCCGGTTGTTGCGGCTGTGGGCGCTGTAGCAGGTGACGATGAGGTCGCCGATGCCGCTGAGCCCGCGGAAGGTCTCCTCGCGCGCGCCCATGGCGACGCCGAGCCGGGTCATCTCGGCGAGACCGCGGGTGAGAAGGGCGGCCTTGGCGTTGTCTCCGAGACCGAGCCCCTCGATCGCGCCGGCGGCGATGGCGAAGACGTTCTTCACCACCCCGCCCAGCTCGATGCCGACGACGTCGGTGCTGGTGTAGGTGCGGAACCAGGGCAGGGTGAAGATTTCCTGCACCCGCGAGGCGACTTCAGGATCGGTGGAGCCCACCGTCACCAGGGTGGCGATGCGGCGGGCGACCTCTTCGGCGTGGCTCGGGCCGGAGAGCACCGCGACGGGGTTGCTGGGAAAGACCTCCTCGACGAGCTCGTGCATGAGCTTGCCCGATCCGGGATCGATGCCCTTGGTGCAGCTGACGATGACGGCTTCTTCGCCGAGCCCGGCTCCGCGCAGTAGCACGAGAACCTCGCGGGCGACCTGCGAGGGCACCACCAGCAGCACGATCTCGGCATCGGCGGCCTCGGCGATGTCGGTGGTGCAGCGCACCGCCGACGGCAGGTCGATGTCGGGGAGGTAGCGCGAATTGCGGTGGGCTGTGTTGATCTCGTCGCGCACCGATGGCTCGTTTCCGTAGAGGACGACTTCGAGGCCGCGGTCGGCGAGGGCCACGGAGAGGGCCGTGCCCCAGCTCCCCGCTCCGAGGACGGAGGATTTGGATGTCATGTCAGGGTTCAAGGGAGGGGTCGTCGCTGGCGGAGGCGGTTTCGGCGCCGGCCGTCTCTGCTCCGTCCCGGCGCCTTTTCGG
Source organism: Verrucomicrobiales bacterium (assembly GCA_007123695.1). Lineage (GTDB taxonomy): Bacteria > Verrucomicrobiota > Verrucomicrobiia > Verrucomicrobiales > DEV007 > Arctic95D-9. The sequence continues at coordinate 3,394 of SLGN01000229.1, read as the reverse complement.
GACGAAGCGGTTTTCCTCGCCGCGGAGGAGTCGCCGGATGTTGGGACGGTGCTTCCAAATCGCGAGCACGCTGACGAGCGCGGCGAAGGAGAAGATGGCCGGGTTCCAACGACCCGCGATCAGTGCCTCGACCCCGAGCGCCGAAGGCACCGCGACGGCGGCGCCGAGCGAGGCGAGCGATACGTAACGGGTCGCGAGGAAGGTGGCGAACCACACCGTCGCCGCCGCGAGAAGTGCCCATGGCATGAGGGGGAGGATCGCGCCGGCGGTGGTGGCGATGCCCTTGCCGCCCTTGAAACCGAGCCAGAAGGTGTAGTTGTGCCCGAGGATCGCGGCGAGCGCGGCGGCGAGGTGGATCCCGCTGCGCCCGGTCGCGCCGAGGGCGATCAGCACGGGAGCGAGTCCCTTGAGCAGGTCGAGGACGAGCACTGTGATTCCGACCGGCTTTCCGAGTACTCTGAGCACGTTCGTCGCGCCGATGTTGCCGCTGCCGTGCTCGCGGATGTCGATGCCGCGCAGCTGTCCGGCAAGAAAGCCGAAGGGCGTCGCCCCGACGAGGTAGGCGAGGGCGACGGGCCAGGCTTCGCGGAGCAGATCGGTGGCGGCCATAGGGGGGGAGGAAGTGCGCCCTATGTTGGAGGAGCGGGGCGCGTCTGTCCAGCGCCGCGGCGACAAAAAACCCCGCGCCTCCGGAGAGGGGGCGCGGGGTCGGGATTGGCGGCGGGAGACGGGTCCCGCCGGGCTTGTTTGCTATCAGTTTTCGGGTGCCGACGCAGGCGCGGGCGCCGGAGCAGTCGCCTTCTCGGCTGCCTTGGCGGCCTCGTTGAGCTTGCCCTTGGCTCCCTCGAGGGCCGAGCCCACCGCTTCCTTCACTTCGGTGGCCTTTTCCGAAGCCGCTTCCTGAAGTTGTGCGGCGGCCTTCTCCGCCTCCTTGGCGAGTTCTTCAGCCGTCGATTCCGCCTTCTTGGCGGCTTCATCGACCTTGGCTTCGGCCTCCTTGGCGACCTCCTCCGCCTTGGCTTCGGCTTCCTTGGCAACTTCTTCGACCTTGGCCTCGGCTTCCTTGGCGGCTTCTTCGGCCTCGGCCTTGGCGTCCTCGACGACTTCGGCGGTGGCGTCCATCAGCTGCTGCGTGTCTTCCGCAACGCCTTCCATCGTCTTCTCGCAACCGGCGAGCAAGAGCGCGGCGGCGACGAGCGCGACGGCGACGGCGGGCAGTTTTTCAATGAGTTGTTTCGTCTTCATATGGTCTTGTGGGATTCGGGTCTGGTATGGGCCCGCCGCATCGGCGAAGGGCGCTTCCCGCTTCGGCGGGTTCAGACACATACACCTTGCTCCTTCGTTTTTCAACGTCGGCGGGGTGAAAAGCCGATGAAGCCCGGGCGGGAGGACGTCCCCGTGAAGATTCCGTTGCCGTTCCCGAACGGCTTGTGCTAGGATGTTGCTGGAATCCGAGGCGCGGGCAGACCCCGTCGGAACCGCCCTTCCCGAGAGGACGGCGTCCCGCCCCGTGGCTCCCGTGCAGGAACTCCGGCTACGCCCGGGGTTCCGAAAACGCTCCGGGTTCCGCCCCCTCCCGAAAACCCATTTCCGCAGTGCCTACCTACCAAACCATCTCCGACACCCCGAAACGCATGAGCCAAAGCCTGTTCGAAAAAGTCTGGAACGCCCACGCCGTCCGCGAGCTTCCCAACGGGCAGACCCAACTGCTCATCGGCACCCACCTCATCCACGAGGTCACGAGCCCCCAGGCCTTCGGGATGCTGCGCGACCTCGGTCTCGGAGTGAAGTTTCCGCACCGCACCTTCGCGACGGTCGATCACATCGTTCCCACCAAGAACCAGGTCGAGCCCTTCGAGGATGCCCTTGCCCAGGAGATGATCCAGGCCCTGCGGGACAACTGCGCCGAGTTCGGCGTCAAGTTCTTCGACATCGGCAGCGGCGGCCAGGGCATCGTCCACGTCGTAGGTCCCGAGCAGGGCATCACCCAGCCGGGCACCACCATCGCCTGCGGCGACTCGCACACCGCCACCCACGGCGCCTTCGGGGCCATTGCCTTCGGCATCGGCACCACCCAGATCCGCGACGTCCTCGCCACCCAGACCATGGCCCTCGGCAAGCTCAAGGTGCGGCGCATCAACGTCGAGGGCTCGCTCGGTCCCGGCGTCTACGCCAAGGACGTCATCCTGCACATCATCAAGCTTCTCGGTGCCAAGGGCGGCATCGGCTACGCCTACGAATACGGTGGCAGCGTCTTCGACGACTTCTCCATGGAGGAGCGCATGACCGTCTGCAACATGTCGATCGAGGGCGGGGCGCGCTGCGGCTACGTCAATCCCGACGAGAAGACCTTCGCCTACCTCGCCAACCGCCCCTACTCGCCCAAGGGCGCCGACTGGGACGCCGCCGTGGAGGCGTGGAAGGCCGTCGCCTCCGACCCCGGCTGCCACTACGACGACGTCGTCGAAATCCGCGCCGAGGACATCGCCCCCTCGGTGACCTGGGGCATTTCGCCCGACCACGGCGTCTTCGTCGACGGCACCATTCCCTCGCCCGCCGACGCTCCCGACGAGGAGTCGCGCAAGAGCATCGAGGAAGCCCTCGAATACATGAAGCTCCAGCCGGGAGCCTCCATCGCTGGGACGCCGGTCGATGTTTGCTTCATCGGCAGCTGCACCAACGGTCGTCTCTCCGACTTCCGCGAAGCGGCGAAATACCTCCAGGGCCGCCGCGTTGTCCCCGGCGTGACCGCCATAGCCGTGCCAGGATCCGAGATCGTCGACCATCTCTGCCGCCAGGAAGGCATCGACCGGATTTTCGCCGACGCCGGCTTCGAATGGCGCGGCGCAGGCTGCTCCATGTGTCTCGCGATGAACCCCGACAAGCTCGTCGGCGACCAGCTCTGCGCCAGCTCCAGCAACCGCAACTTCAAGGGGCGGCAGGGCAGTCCCGTCGGTCGCACCGTGCTCATGTCCCCAGTCATGGTCGCCGCCGCCGCTGTGACCGGCGTCGTCAGCGACGCCCGCGAGGTCTTCCGCATCGCGGCATCGGCTGCTTAGGCGGTTCGGTCAGCCCGTGTCCGGTGTTCCAGCGATGCGGGCAGGGAAGTGCCAGAGAACTGCGGCAATGGAGGTCGCACTACCGTTGCTGCCTTCCGGCCCTGGCGGGGTTCGCACGCCGCCACTCCGCAGCCTCTGACGAGTGAACCTACACCCGTCCCGCCGGGAATGCCAGCCGGGAACCGCGTTGCGGGAATCTTTTCGCGGCGGCTAACCGGGCCGACCGCTCACGGCTTCGGTGCGGGCGGGCTCGCATCCTCGGCGACCTCTTTTTCCCAAGCTTCGAAGGCCGACACGAGCCGGGCCAGCTCCTCGGGCTGCTCCGCCGCGAGATC
>SLGN01000492.1 GCA_007123695.1 Verrucomicrobiales bacterium | reverse complement strand
GCCTGCGACGGTGCCGAAGCCCTGAAAAGTACTGTGCTCCTCGACCTCCTCTCCGCGCTGGAACCCGGCGGACCCGCCGTCCGGGTCGATTATGACCATCCCCCCTCCCCCGATCCCGCAGTGAGCCGCAGCCGCTCCAGCGCCTCCACCGTCCAGACGATCGGGTAAGCCTTTTCGAAATACCAGAGCTTCGCAAAATAGAAGCCGATCGGAGAAGCCTCGAACCGGGTGCCTTCCTCGGTGGCGCGGCGCAGCCACGCGACGCCGCCGCCGATCGCCGCGTCGAGGCCGCCTGGAAAAGCCGCACGAACCTCCGCATTCGGTCGCTCGACGACCGACGCGGTGCGATGCGCCGACAGGCAAGCCAGCGCCGAGAGAGCCAGCGCCGTTTCCTCCACCGTCGAAGGAGTCGTCCCGCGGGCCGCACCCCAGCCGCCGTCGGGATTCTGATTCCGCAGCAGCCAGTCCCGGCCCCGCTCCGCAGCTGCCGCGGCCTCGCCCCCCGCCATTTCCGCAAGGGCCAGCAGCACCTTCGCCGTGCCGTAGGTCGGATTCTCCTCGTCGTCGGCCCGGTGCTGGTTGCCGAACCACAGCGGCCGCCACGACCCGTCCGTCCGCTGCTCGCGCAGCAGGTAGCCGAGCGCGCGGCGCCCCGCCCCGGCCATGCGCCGCTGCAAAGCCTGCGGCATCTCCGCGTGCCACGCGCGCCACGCCCGCAGCGCGTGGGCCGTCAGGTCGGGCGAGGAGCGGTCGAAGGGCAGAGCCCCCCAGCCGCGGCAGAACGTCGGCAGCCCGCCGTCGCGGTTCTGCAAACCGAGCAACCACGCCACCCCCGCCTCCGCTGCCTCGCGCGCCTCGGCGTCGTCGCCCCCCGGCGCCAGCGCCCGCAGCGCCAGCAGCGCCCCCGGGGTGTCGTCCGCATCGGGCACACCGCCGCTGAGATCCGTCCAGGCCCAGCCGCCCGGAGCCGCATCGGTGAAAGGATGCCGCTCCCGGTATTGCTGCCCCAAGAGCCATCGCCGCACCTCGGCGTGCCCGTCGAACAGGGTTGTGCCGCCGACCGAGCCCTGTTCGCTCCCATCAAACAGGGTTGTGCCGCCGACCGAACCCTGTTCGCTCCCATCAAACAGGGTTGTGCCGTCGACCAAACCCTCTTTGGTCGCTCCCGGCGAGTCCGCCCGGGCCGGTTGCCTCCCCTTCCCCGTCTCCGCCGCCAAACCCGATCCGGCGCAGAGCGCCTTCACCGCCAGCGTCGTCGCCCACGTGGCGAGATTCGTGTCGATGGGCCAACTGCCGTCGGGACGCACCGTGTCGAGGAGAAAGGCCACGCCTCGCCGCGCCACCGGATGCTCCCGCTCGCCCGCCGCCACCAGGGCCATGGTGACGAAGCTCGTCAGCGGCGCCGCCTCCAGAAACCCGCCCGAAGCCGGCTGGATCGACTCCAGCAGGCCCGAAAGACGCGGCCACAGCGGATCCCGCAAACCGCCCAACCCCGCACCCGCCAGACCTTGCCGCGACTTCGCATAGCCGATCGCGATCAGCGCCGGCAGCGCGTAGCTCACCACCGGCAGGCGCAACGCCGCGAACCAGCCCCGTGGAAAGCCCGCCAGCCAATGCGGCATCTGCATCACCTGCCCCCACCCCCGGGGCCCCAGCGTGCCGCAGATCGCGCAGAGCATCAGGATCGGGACCGAAAAGGTGCGGTCCTTTCCATACCGGGCCTTCACCGTCTCGGCGATGCGGTCCGGCTCCAGCGAACCGACGTAGTCGCGGATCCACCACGACGCGCGGCGCGACGCCTCTGCGGCGTCCGGCCCGCCATGGCGCACCAGAGCCGACCAGCACAGCAGCGTAGTCGAGATGTTCGAAAAGCTCCGCGTCGTGTCGCCCCAGCCGCCGTCCGCGTTCTGGTGTCCCATCAGCCAGGCGCAGGCGGCGTCGATGCGCCCGGCGTGCGCCCCGGCATCGACCGAACCAAGCGCCACCAGCGCCGTCGCCGTGGAAAGGGCCGAGGTCGAGAGTTCGCCCGTCCAATGCCCCTCGGGCCCGCGTTCCGCCAGCAGCGTCCGCCGCGCGTTGGCCAGGGTCCCCTCCCACTCCGCTGGATCGATCATGGCGGCGTTCACAGGGCGAGGTGCCCCAGGGCGAGCAGGCCGTAGTAGGTGTATTCGAGATCGAACTCCTCGTCGTCCCAGGTGCCGTGGAATCCCCCCGCCGCCGTCCAGAGCGAATCCACGAAATCGAGCATCGCCTCCTTCCGCTCCGAAAACTCCGCCTGGAGACCGTCGAGCGCGTGCAGCGCCACCGCCGTCGAGAGCAAATCCGGCATCGGCGCCCCCGGGAAAGGCAGGAAGCCCCCCGACGGATGCCACGCCCCCAGGAGCCAGCGCGCCGTCTCCGGGCCCACCGGCAGGCGCAGGTTGCGGCACAGCGTCACCGCCGCCGCCGTCGCCGGCACGTTCGGCACCGGCAGCTCGACATCGTTCGCCCAAGCCCCCTCGCCCGACCGCAGCGAATCGAGGCATCGCGCCACCCCCGCCGGATCGGGCAGGGCGAGGCGATGGTCGCTGTAGGCCCCGTAGGCGAGGAAGCAGGCGTAGGCCGAGCCCGTCTCCGCCCCGACGATCTGGTTGTAGCCCCCGTCGCGGCTGCGGTAGCCTTCGATCGCCTCCAGCACCCGGCCCAGCCCGGCGGAGCCGTCGCGATCCGGCAAGGCCGAATAGGCCCGCGCCAGGCAGCAGAGATGGACGAAGTCCAGCCCCTCGCAGCCTTCCCGCGCCGATCCGAGGAAACGCCCCAGCGATTCCGCCGGCAGCTCCACTTGCAGCGCCGTCAGCGCATCGATCGCGAAGCAGGTGTAGTAGAGATCCGAGACGCCTTCCCGGTCGCGGAAGCCCCCGTCCGCATTGGCCTGCGATCGCACATAGGCCTCCACCAGGGAGCAGGCTTCCTCGCCCAGCACGCTGCCCGCCAAGCGGGCCACCTGCAGCATCTCGAGACGCAAGGACATCGCTCAGAACTCCGGTGCATCCGCTACGGGTCCGTCCAGACCGGGTCCGTCCAGACCGGGTCCGTCCAGACCGGGTCCGTCCAGACCGGGTCCGTCCAGACCGGGTCCGTCCAGACCGGGTCCGTCCGGTACAGCCCTCGCACCGCCCTTCCCCTTCTTGTCGCTCGCCCCGCCCGCGCCGACTTCGAGCAGATTCTTCATGTCTTCCGTCAATCCGTCGGCGAAGACCTCCACCGCCATCTCGCTCAGCTCGCGGAGAGTCTTCGCATCCGGCGCCGTTCCCTCCAGCGTCACAACCCCTTCCTCGTAGCGGATCCGCGGCGATTCGATCCGGTGCAGATAATCGACCAGAAAGATCCCGCTGATCCGGTTCGGCCATCCCACCGGGTCTCGGTGATACTCCACCACCAGCCCGCCCTCCACCGTGCGGTCGGGAAACTCGCGAGCCAGATCTTCGTGGATGCGGTCCACCTGCAGGCGGCTGCGCAACGCCCCCGATAGGAGAATGCGGTCGCCCTCCAGCGCGATCGAGAACGCAGGCAGCTCGGGCGGAGCCAGCACCTCGCCATCCAAGGCCCCAACCTCGCCTCCCGCAACCGGCGCTGCAGCCCCTTCCGCCGGGACCTCCGCCACCGCCGACTCCGAGGTCGGCGCCGGTGCCACTTCCGGCGGCGCCTCGTAGGACACCCCGGCGGGCGCGTCCGTTTCCGCGGGAAGCTCCCGCTGGCGGGGTTCCTCGCACGCGGACAGGAACAGGCAGGCGAACATCGCGATGGTCGGAGACTTCCTCATGGCTGACCCACCACTACGGCACCGCCTCGGAAAAATTCAAACCTCAAATCGAAAAATCCGTTCCCAAGACCTCCGTTCCCAGCTACCCTTCCTACCCATGAAACCCGAAACCCTCTGCCTCCATGGCGGGCATTCCCCCGATGCCGCCACCCTCTCCCGCGCCGTGCCCGTCTACCGCACCAGCTCCTACGTCTTCAAATCGACCGAGCACGCCGCCAACCTCTTCGCCCTCAAGGAACTCGGGAACATCTATACCCGCTTGATGAACCCCACCAACGACGTCCTCGAGCGGCGCGTCGCCCTGCTCGAAGGCGCCCCCGAGATGGGTGGCCTCGCCATCGCCTCGGGAACCTCGGCGGTCTTCTACGCCATCGTCAACCTCGCCAGCGCCGGCGACAACATCGTCTCGGCCCGCAACCTCTACGGCGGCACCTACACCCAGTTCAACGACATCCTCCCCGCCCTCGGCATCACCGTTCGCTTCGTCGATTCGCAGGACCCCGAAGCCTTCGCCCGCGCCACCGACGAGCGCACCCGCGCCTTCTTCTGCGAGACCGTCTCCAACCCCGCCCTCGAGGTCACCGACCTCGCCGCCGTCGCCGACGCCGCCCACCGCCTCGGGCTGCCCCTCGTCGTCGACTCGACCTTCTCCACCCCCCCCCTCACCCGCCCCATCGAGCACGGCGCCGACGTCGTCGTCCACTCCCTCACCAAGTGGATGGGCGGACACGGAGCCGGCATCGGCGGCCTCGTCGTCGATTCGGGCAAGTTCGCGTGGGGCGCCGGCCGCCACCCCCTCTTCGACGAGCCCGACGGATCCTACCACGGCCTGCGCTGGGGCCACGACCTGCCCGAGCCCCTCGCCCCCCTCGCCTACATCCTGCGCATGCGCACCGTGCCCCTGCGCAACCTCGGCGCCTGCCTCTCGCCCGACAACGCCTGGTTCCTCCTCCAGGGCATCGAGACCCTGCCCCTGCGCATGGAGCGCCATTGCGAAAACGCCCTCGCCGTGGCCCGCCACCTCCGCAGCCACGCCAAGGTCGAGTGGGTCCGCTTCCCCGGCCTCGAGGACGACCCCGAATTCGCCAAAAACCAGCGCTACCTCCGGGGCAAGGGCGGCTCCATGGTCGTCTTCGAGATCGCCGGAGGCGCCGAGGCGGGACGCCGCTTCATCGAGAGCCTCGGCCTCTTCTCCCACCTCGCCAACGTCGGCGACGCCAAGTCCCTCGCCATCCACCCCGCCACCACCACCCACTCGCAGCTCTCCGCCGAAGCCCAGGCCGCCGCCGGCATCACCCCCGGTCTCGTCCGACTCTCCGTCGGCATCGAGCACATCGACGACATCCTCGCCGACCTCGACGCCGCCCTCGCCGCGGCCTGACCCGCCGCCGCAGGCTCCACCTGCCATACGCCGCACCCCCACCAGACAAGCCCCTCGCGGGCTCCGCTCCGGGTTGCGCGGACTCCATCTCCACCCTCCCCCCCCAGCGGTCGCGGCGCCACCGAACTGCCCGCGACCGGGGGCGGCAGCACGCCGGGAGGGCACGTTTTCATGACCATCGCCCGCCGCATACTTTTCGGGGCGGCGGCCTCTTGGTTCTCCCGGGGCCTCACCATCGTCCTCGGCCTCGTCCTCATGCCGGTGCTCTTCCGCACCCTGCCGCACGAGGAACTGGGGCTCTGGCTGCTACTCGGACAAAGCTGGGCCACCCTCGGCATCCTCGACTTCGGCTTCGGCGTCACCCTGACCCGCCGCATCGCCTTCGCCAAGGGCAAGTCGGGTTCCGCACCCACCGCCAAGCTCGGCGAAGCCAGCCGCACCGAGATCGCCGACCTCGTCGCCACCGGCCTGCGGCTCTACCGAGGCCTCGCCCTGCTCGCCTTCGCCGTTTCGACCGGCCTCGGACTGCTCTACCTCCGCAGCCTCGAGCTCGAGACCGTCTCGCTCGGGGCCGTCTGGACCGGCTGGGCCCTCCTCTGCCTCGCCCAGGCCCTCACGCTTTGGGCGGCCCCCTGGACCTGCCTTCTCCAAGGCGTCGGCCACGTCGGCTGGGACGCCCTCGTCGGCTCCTTCGTCCACGCAATCACGCTGCTCGCCCAAATCGCCGTCGCCCTCGCCGGAGGCGGCCTCGTCGCTCTCGCCTTCGTCGCCGCCGCCGGGGCGCTCGTGCAACGCGCCGCCATCCTCGGCTTCGCCAAACGCAAGCAGCCCGACCTTTTTTCCCTGCGGGGACGGTGGCGCGGCGACATGCTCCGCTCCATGGCTCCTTTGGCGGGGAAGGCTTGGCTGACGGCTTTCGGGGGAATACTGGCCCTGAACACCGACCAGTTCTTTGTGGCCACATTCGAAGGAACCCGCGAGCTTCCGGCCTATCGGGCCGCCTACGTTCTGCTTCTCAACCTGAACATCGCTGCGGTGACATTTGCCTCGGCATCGGCCGTGTTCGTCTCCCACCTTTGGACAGAAGACAGGCGGACAGAGGTTCAAGACATCCTCATCAACAATCTGCGCATCGGCCTTTTTCTCATGGCGGCCGGTGGCGGCTGGCTGCTCGGCGCAGGAAATCAATTCTTCGCGCTGTGGCTGGGACCGGGAAACTTCGTGGGAACACCCATCCTCGCGGTGTTTTTCGTGCTTTTGCTTCTCGAGACGCAATGCTTCATCTGCAGCACTGCATCGAGAGCGACGGAAGACGAAGCCTTCGCCAGTTCTTCGATCTCCGGAGGATTGCTGAAGCTGCTTCTCTCCTGGATTCTGGTGAAGCCCTTCGGCCTTCTCGGCGTTGCGCTCGCAACGCTCGCAGCGCAATTCGCGACGAACCACTGGTTCATGGTTTGGCGGTCCTTTGGCCGGCTTGGGGTGCGGACTACCGATTACGCTGCCAAGGTCGCGCTTCCGACGATTTTCGTGTTTCTCGCTGCCAGTGTCGGAACCTTGGGAATCGTCCGCGCCCCAATTTTCGAAGAGCCGCTTCCCGCAGTCGCCTGCTCCGCCATGTTCGCCGCCGCGGTTTTGTTCGGATTCGCATGGTGCCTGGCACTCAAACCACTCCAACGGCAAAGGTTGCTCGACCTCTTCCGAAAGACCGGCGCCGCGGACTGAGGCAGCATCCGAGACCCAACGCGGCTCCGCTCGCCGAGAAAACCAATCGCTTTTCCAGCCGAGCCCCCGCATGAGAATCCTGATCGTTTCCTCAGTCTTCGAACCATCGATCGGCGGTGTCGAAACGGTCGCAAAGCTCCTGGCCGGAGCCTTTCTGGACCGCGGTCTCGAGGTTCGAATCCTCACCGCTACGCGCCCGGGCCGGATCGGGGAATTCGAACGCATCACAGTGCGAAGACCGTCGCCGATGAATATCCGTAGGCATGCG
>SLGN01000719.1 GCA_007123695.1 Verrucomicrobiales bacterium | reverse complement strand
CCTCGCCGAGGTGGCGGAGAGCGGCGACGAAGCCTACCCCGGACTGGTCTGGGCCCTTCTCAACACCCAGCAGTTCCTTTTCGTTCAGTAGACCGCACCGCCCGCTCTCAATCCTCTTTCCCCCGCCGCAACGTTTCCGCAACCAATCCCCAACCATCCCCAGCTATGAACTCCGCCTTCAAATCCGACGAATGGAGCCGCCGCCGCTTCATGGAGGGAACCGCCAAGACCCTCCTCGGCGTCGGCGCCCTCGGCATCGCCTCCCGAGCCCACGCCGCCGGCGGCCCCGGCCTCGGTCTGCCCGAACGCGCCGCCGCCGCCAAGCACGTCATCTACCTCTACATGAGCGGAGGCATGACGCACATCGACACCTTCGACACGAAGCCGGGGCACGAAAACCAGGGCGAGACCCGCACCATCGCCACCAACGTCGATGACATCAAGCTCTCCGCCTACCTCCCCGGCCTTGCCAAGCACGCCGAAAAGCTCGCCGTCGTGCGGTCCCTCACCTCCACCGCCGGCGCCCACGACCAGGGCAACTACCTCATGCACACCAGCTACGAGCGCCGCGCGACGATCCGCCACCCCGGGATCGGGGCCTGGGCGCTCAAGTTCAAGGGCCGTCTCAACCCCAACCTGCCCGGCTCGGTCTACATCGGCGGCGACAGTCGCATCAACGGCGGCGGCGGCTTCTTCGATCCCGAATACGAGCCCCTCGCGATCAACGATCCCTCCGCCGGGCTCAAGAATTCGAAGCTGCGCGGCATGGATGCCGGGACCTTCGACAAGCGCCTCGCCCTCGCCCGCGAGTTCGACGCCGACTTCCACGGTCGCTACGACATCAAGCAAGTCCGGGCCTACACCCAGATGTACGACGACGCCGTCCGCATCATGCAGAGCAAGGACCTCGGCGCCTTCGACCTTTCCCAGGAGGACAAGATGACCCGCGAGCGCTACGGCGACAACTCCTTCGGCCAGGGCTGCCTGCTCGCACGCCGTCTCGTCGAGAACGACGTGCGTGCCATCGAAGTCTCCTACGGAGGCTGGGACATGCACAACAACGTCTTCGTCTCCGCGCCCGAGCGCTGCGCCGTGCTCGACCAGGCCATGTCCGCCCTGCTCTCCGACCTGGAGCGGCGCGGCAAGCTCGACGACACCCTCGTCGTCCTCACCACCGAGTTTGGACGCACGCCTCGCATCAATCAGAACGCCGGGCGCGACCACTACCCGCAGGCTTTCAGTTCGGTTCTCGCTGGCGGTGGCGTCAAGGGCGGCATCGCCTACGGCAAGACCGACGAGGGCGCCGAACGCGTCATCGAGAATCCTGTGAAAATCCAGGACTTCAACGCGACCATCGCCCACGCCCTCGGGCTGCCCATCGACCAAGTCCTCTACAGTCCGAGCCGCCGCCCCTTTACCGTCGCCGACAAGGGCGTTCCCGTAATCGATCTTCTCGCCTGAAGCCGTCTTCGCCGGGCGGGCGAGAATCTCCGGATTAAGGCACTCCCCGATGGAATGTCGGGACTTCGCACTCTGTCCGGGGCTATCGCCGCACCGAGCCATCCTTCGGATCGCCCACGCCGGTCCGGGCCCAAGAGATCCCGTTCAGCGATGTCTTCGAGCAATTCGGGACTGTATTAAATCGCCGAGAAGTCCGCGAGGGCCAGGTAGATGGCCACGACGGCGGCGACGATGCCGAAGCCGAGGGGCTTGGCCCATCGCCAGGGGGTCAGGTCGACTTCGCCGCTGTGGTGGTGCTGCCAGTTCTGCGGCAGGGGACGCAGCTTGCTCATGACGAACTGAAAGAGCATCAGCGCGGCGAAGACGAGGCCGAGGAGGTGGAAGCCGTGGATCTTCTCGGCCCAATCCGAGAAGGGTGGCACGAAGTAGCCGAGGACGAGGATCGCGCAGCCCGCGACGAGCGAGAGGTTGGCGGCGAGGGCGCCGCCGCGCTTGAAGAGGAAGCCCCCCAGCACCACCGAGAAGATGGGGATGAAGTAGAGCCCGTTCATCTTCTGGAGGTAGCCGAAGATGCTCTCCTGCCCGGCGAGGAGGGGCGCGCTCGACATCGCCAGCACCGCGACGATCGCTCCGACGAGCTTGCCGTTGGCGATGACCTTGCGCTCGTCGATTTCGTCGTGCTTGATGAGGTGCTTGTAGACGCCGAGGGAGAAAAGGGTCGCGGTGGCGTTGAGGGCCGAGTTGAAGGAGCTGAGGATCGCTCCGACCATGACGGCGGCGAAGAAGCCGGCGAGCCACTTCGGCAGCACGGTCTGGACGAGGGTGCCGTAGGCGTCGACCGAGCGGATCCCCTGGTCGGCGAAGAGGTGGTAGGCGACGATGCCGGGCAGCACCAGCACGATCGGGGCGAGGATCTTGAAGATGCCGGCGAGGAGGACGCCCCGTTGCCCCTCGGCAAGGCTGCTGGCGCCGAAGGTGCGCTGGATGATCTGCTGGTTGGTGGTCCAGTAGAAGAGGTTGAGCAGGAGCACGCCGGTGAAGAGCGTGGAGAAGGGTACGGTGGTTTTTTTCCCGCCGAGGGAGTTGAACTTCTCGGGATGGGCCTCGCGCAGGGTGGCGAGGGACTGGATCGGCCCCCCGTCGCCGACGGCGTTTAGGGCGAAGACGGCGATCATGATTCCGCCCACGAGCAGGCCGAAGCCGTTGATGGTGTCGGAGACGGCGACGGTGCGCAGGCCGCCGAAGATGGCGTAGACCGAGCCGACGATGCCGATGAACCAGACCGTGATCCAGAGCAGGGCGGTCTCGCTCTGGATGCCGGTCAGAGCAGGGAGGTCGAGGATGCCCATCAGCCCCTTGGCCCCGGTGTAGAGGACGATGGGCAGCAGGATGCCGGCGTAGGCGAGGATGAAGATGATGCTGGTGATCGTGCGGGTGGTGCCGTCGAAGCGTTTCTCGAGGAATTCGGGAATGGTGGCGATGCCGCTGCGCAGGTATTTGGGCAGGAAGAAGAGGGCCATGACCACGAGCGAGGCGCCGGCGATGACTTCCCAGGCCATCACGCAGATGCCGTCGGTGAAGGCGTCGCCGTTGAGCCCGACAAGCTGCTCGGTGGAGAGGTTGGTGAGCAGCAGCGAGCCCGCGATGTAGCCGCCGGTGAGGGTGCGGCCGGCGAGGAAGTAGCCCGCGGAGGTGCTGTGGTCGTCGCGACGCGTTAGCCTCCAGGTGAGGAAGCCGACGAGGCCGGTGAAGAAGAGGAAGGTGAGGAGGGTCATCGGTTACGGGTCACGGGTCACGGATCACTCGATGGAAAAGGCGTGGACCATCTTGTGGTAGTAGGTTTCGCCGGGGCGCAGAACGGCGGAGGGGGCCTTGGGGTTGTTGGGGGCGTCGGGCCAGTTTTCGGTCTCGAGGCAGAGGGCGGTGCGGTGCTGGTAGGCCACTCCACCTTTGCCGACGGCGGTGCCGTCGAGGAAGTTGCCGCCGTAGAACTGGATGGCGGGCTGGTTGGTGGAGAGCTGGAGGACCCGGCCGCTGCCGGGATCGCGGAGCCGCGCCGCGGGAAAGAGCCCGTCTTCTCCCGGCTCGGCGGCGTCGAGCACCCAGGCGTGGTCGTAGCCGCCGGCGAGCTCGAGCGCCTCGAAGTCCCCCTCGACCCGAGCACCGATGGCGGTCGGCTTGCGGAAGTCGAGCGGGGTTCCCTCGACGGACGCCTTTTCGCCGAGGGGAATCAGCCCCGGATCGGTCGGCAGGTAGTGGCCGGCGTGGAGGGTCAGCTCGTGGTCGTTGATGCTCTTGCTGGGATCGCCGGAGAGGTTCCAGTAGCTGTGGTGGACGATGTTGACGACGGTGGGGGCGTCGGTCGTGGCGGTGGCCTCCCAGACGAGTTGGTTGTCGTCGGTGAGGGTGTAGACGACTTCGACGGAGAGTTCGCCGGGGTAGCCTTCTTCGCCGTCGGGGCTGGTGTAGGCGAGCCTGACTCCGCAGGCGCCGTCGGCGACGAAGCCCTCGCCCTTCCACAGCTTCTTGCAAAAGCCCTCGATGCCCCCGTGGAGGGCGCAGGGGATGCCGCCGGGATCGTTGTTCGTGGCGAGGGAGTATTCCTTGCCGTCGAGGCTGAACTTGCCGTGGGCGATGCGGTTGCCGAAGCGGCCTACGGTGGCGCCGAAGTAGGAGGTGTTGCCGAGCCAGCCCTCGAGGGTGTCGTAGCCGTGGGTGACGTCGGCGAGCTTCCCCTCCTTGTCGGGCACTTTGAGGGAAACGAGGATGGCGCCGTATTCGGTGACCTTCGCCTCCATGCCCGAGGCGTTGCTCAGGGTCCAGATCTTGGCGTCGCGGCCGTCGGGCATTTGGCCGTAGACGGCCTCGAGGATGCCGGCGTCGGCGGGGCGGGGAAGGAGGGCGCTCATCAGGGCGAGGGTTGTTGCGAGGAGGGGGGGTCTCATGTTTCCGGGTTCGGGATGGATTCAACAGCAAGAAGCCTCGCTCCGTCAACGGCGGAGGTGGCGAAGGCGTCGGGTTTTCGTCCGAAGGCGGCGGCGAAGGCAGACTCGAGATGGGCTTGGAGCGCGGGGGCGGCGTCGCGCCGCACCAGAGAAATGGTGGACCCGCCGAAACCGCCGCCGGTCATGCGGGATCCGAGATGTCCCGTTTCCGGGCCGCAGGAGTAGGCGGCCTCGACGAGGCAGTCGAGTTCGGGGCAGCTCACCTCGAAGTCGTCGCGCAGGGACTCGTGCCCCTCGCGAAGCAGGCGGGCGACGGTCTCGTCGTCGCCGGCTGCGAGGGCGGCGGCGAACCGGCCGACCCGGTCCATCTCGCCGACGGCGTGCCGGGCGCGGCGATGCAGGGTCTCGCCGAGCAGGTCCCGGGCGGATTCGACCTGCGCCGGAGCCAGTTCGCGGAAGGAGGCGGCGCCGAGCCGGGCGAGGGCGCGCTCGCAATCCTCGCGCCGGGCGCGGTAGCCGCCGTCGGCGAGGGAATGCTTCACTCCGGTGTCGACGACGACGAGGGCGAGGTCGCCGGGCAGGGGGACGTGGCGGAAGGCGAGATCGCGGCAGTCGAGGAGGAGGGCGTGGTCCGCCTTGGCGGCACCGACGGCGAGCTGGTCCATGATGCCGCAGGGAACGCCGGCGCATTCGTGCTCGGCCCGCTGGCAGAGCAAGGCGCGGGCGACTTCGTCGAGCTTGGCGTCGGCGAGCCGCTCGACGACGAGGGCGAAGGCGGTCTCAAGCGCGGCGCTGGCGCTGAGGCCCGCCCCGGCGGGGAGGTCGCCGTGAACGACGGCTCGGAAGCCGGGGGTCTCGATGCCCGCGTCGCGGTAGCAGGCGAGGACGCCGACGAGGTAGTTGAGCCAGCGCTCGCCGGGGTCTTCGCGGCGGTGGAGTTCGTCGTTGCGGAAGCGTGCCGGGCGTCCCATGCCGGATGCGGCGGGGACGACTTCGAAGCTGCCGTCTTCCGTCGGCGCGGCTTCGACGACGAGATGGCGGTCGATTGCGGCGGGCAGGACCCAGCCGCCGAGATAGTCGATGTGCTCTCCGATCAGGTTGACACGGCCGGGCGAGGCGGCGACCACGGTGGGCGGCGCGCCGAAATGCTTCTCGAATTCCCCGGTCCGGACCATGCCGCGAGGGTAGAAAGAGGGTCCCCGCGCGGCAACGCCGATGGCTGGAAAAAGCGGGCGCTTTCTTGTGAAGATCGGCTCCTGCGGCCATTGCCAGCGGTTGCTGGAGTCCGCCGACTGATCGACGGTTGGAGGGCCCGCCGACTGCAGGCAGACAGCGGCTTGGCGAAAGGGCCGGAACGGTGTCCCGGGCCTCAGCCCTCTTCGTCTTCCTTCGGCGCAATGCCGATCTTGCCCTCGATGATTTCGGTCAGCGCGATGTCGGCGGCGCCCATGCGGTGGTCGATCTGGACTAGGGGGGATCGTCCGTTGTTGAGTTGCTTGACCCGGGACGAGACCAGGTTGATCAGCAGGGGCGGTTCGGGGATCACTTTGGATGCCGCGGCGACGAGGTCACTTCTCATAGGGATGGAGCGTTTTCCAGGGAGCGGGTCCGGAGAAGAGACGTCTCCCTCGGGGAAGGCGACGATGTTGGCTGCTTCTTGGGACATGGCTTCGATGCTGGACCGGCCGAGGCACGGCGCGCCGGGGAGAAGACGCTACCGAATGTGCCGGAGGGTGGCTTTACACTAATCTAACGGAAAATCAAGCGATTTCTTCTGCGGTTTCGGATCGTTCGGCGTGGAAAAGGGTGGATGGCGGGCTGCGCGGGCGGATCCGGATCAGGTGTTGCGCGGGCTGAGGCTGATCCGTTTGAGGCGGGCGTTGTCCTCGGGGCTCCAGGTGCGTATGGCGGGGTTGTCCTTGAAATGGTTGTGAACGAGACGGCGCTGGTAGGAGTTCATCGGCTCGAGCTTGAGCGTCTTGCCGGTGGCGACGACGCGGGCGGCGACGGCTTCGGCCTCCTCGATCAGGCGGAAGTCGCGCGAGGCGAGGTAGCCGTCGATGTCGATGCCGATTCTGGGCGCGCCGGGGAGGCGGTCGAGGAGCAGGCGGTTGACGAGGTGGGCGATTTGCTCGAGCCGTTCGCCTTCGCGTCCGACGAGGAGGTCGGCGTCGCCGCTGGCGACCTGGAGGGCATTGGAGGCCCGGTCGGCCGACACGGTGGCGGCGAAGCCGAGGTAGCCGAGCATGGTGTCGAGGATTTCTTGGGCGGTGTCGAGCGGGTCCATGGGGTGGGGTGGGAATCGAGTCGGTCCGACCAAGATGGACCGGGACGGGGAAGGGGGGAGCCGGAATAGGCTGCGGTCAGCGGCGCTTCTTCTTGCCCTTGGTGTGGCGTTCGCCCTTTTCGCCTGGCATCTTGGTGCGGCTGCCGGGGCCCGAGGGCGTGGAGCCTCCGGCGGCCCGGGCCTTCTGCGCGGCTTCGGCCTGCTCGGCCATGCGCTGCATGAAGCCCTTTTTCCCCGACCCGGCGCGCTTCACCAGCTCGGGCTCGGGCAGCTTGTTCATGATCCAGGTCTGGGCGATGGAAAACACGTTGGAGACGGTCCAGTAGAGGGCGAGGGCGGAGGCGAAGTTGTAGCAGATGACGAGGAAGATGAAGGGCATCATCATGAAGATCATCTGCTGGGTCTTGTCGCCGGTCTTGGGGGTGATGGCGATCTGGACGAAGCTGGAGACGCCCATCAGGATGGGCAGCAGGTTGAAATCGACGCCGAGCCCGGG
>SLGN01000256.1 GCA_007123695.1 Verrucomicrobiales bacterium | reverse complement strand
CGCGGAGACTCTCCCTTACGATCCCCCGCCCGACGGGTTCTTCGACAAGAGTCCCGTCAAGCCTGCGGCTCCCCCAAAAAAGGATCTGACCGAGGTGTGGGTTGCGAACCGCGAAAAAGACATCGAACGGCTCGTTTTGAGGAACGAAGAACTCGGTGCCGAGATTTCGGTGACTTCGAACTCGATCAAAAACCGAGGGCGGCAAACCGAGATCGATAAAAACAGCAAGGAGATCCGTCGCCTGCAGGCGGAAATCGCCCGGATTCGTTCCAACGCCGCGCAGTAGGAGATCCGATTTTTCGGGACGCACCTCATCGGAGCAGCCTGCGCAAGTATGTGCCGGTGAGCGAGCGTTTCGTCCGGGCGACCTGTTCGGGGGTGCCTTGCGCGACGATCCGGCCGCCGGCGTCGCCGCCGCCGGGGCCGAGGTCGATGACCCAGTCGGCGCATTTGATGACGTCGAGGTTGTGCTCGATCACGACGAGTGTGTTGCCCTGGTCGCGCAGCCGGTAGAAGACCTCGAGCAGGGTCGCGATGTCGGCGAAATGCAGACCGGTGGTCGGCTCGTCGAGGAGGTAGACGGTGCGGCCGGTCGCGGTCTTGCCGAGCTCGGCGGCGAGCTTGATGCGCTGGGCCTCGCCGCCGGAGAGGGTCGTGGCGGACTGCCCGAGGGCGACGTAGCCGAGACCGACGTCGCGCAGCGCGCGCAGGGGCTGGGCGACCTTGGGGACTTTGGCGAAGAAGTCGAGGGCCTCCTCGACGGTCATGTCGAGGACGTCGGCGATGCTCTTGCCGCGGTAGGTCACGTCGAGGGTCTCGCGGTTGTAGCGGCGTCCGTTGCAGGCGTCGCAGGTGACGTAGACGTCGGTGAGGAAGTGCATGTCGATCTTGATGGCGCCGTCGCCCTGGCAGGTCTCGCAGCGTCCTCCCTCGACGTTGAAGCTGAAGCGTCCGGGTCCGTAGCCGCGCGCCCGCGAGGCGGGGAGCTGGGAGAACAGCTCGCGGATGGGGGAGAAGACGCCGACGTAGGTGGCGGGGTTGCTGCGGGGGCTGCGCCCGATGGGGGCCTGGTCGATGACGATGGCCTTGTCGACGTGGGCGAGGCCCTCGACGGCGTCGTGCTCGCCGGGCTTCTCCTTGCTGCCGTGGAGGTGGCGGAAGAGGGCGCGGCGAAGGATGTCGTCGACGAGGGTCGACTTGCCGCTGCCGGAGAGTCCGGTGACGCAGATGAAGCGTCCGAGGGGGAAGCGGGCCTCGATGTCCTTGAGGTTGTGCTCGCGGGCGCCGCGCACGACGAGCTCGCGGGCGTCGCCGTCGCCGAAGAGCGGCTTTTCGGGGATGTCGATGCGGCGGCGGCCGGAGAGGAAGTCGCCGGTGAGGGAGCGCGGATTCGCGGCGACTTCCTCGGGGGTGCCCTGGGCGAGGAGTTCGCCGCCGTGGGCGCCGGCGCCGGGACCGAGGTCGAGCAGATGGTCGGCGGCGCGGATGGTGTCTTCGTCGTGCTCGACGACGACGACGGAGTTCCCCGCGTCGCGCAGGCCGCGCAGGGTCTCGATCAGCTTTTCGTTGTCCGACTGGTGCAGGCCGATGCTGGGCTCGTCGAGCACGTAGAGCACTCCGGCGAGCCCGGCCCCGAGCTGGGTGGCGAGGCGGATGCGCTGGCTCTCGCCGCCCGAGAGGGTGCCGCTCTCGCGGTCGAGGGTGAGGTAGCCGATGCCGACGGTATCGAGGAAGACGAGACGCTTGCGGATTTCGGCGAGGACTTCGGCGGCGTAGGCGGCCTGGGTCTCGCTGAGCTCGACGCCGTCGAGCCAGCGGATCGCCTCGGCGATGGCGAGCGAGGCGAAGCCCTCGATGGAGAGGGGGCGCTCGCGGTGGGCGAGGGTCACGGCGAGGATCTCGTCCTTGAGCCGCTTGCCGCCGCATTCGGGGCAGGGCTTGGGCGACATGAAGCGCCGCACGTTGCGCTTGGTGATCTCGCTGTCGCTGGTCGCGAGCAGCCGGGTGGCCTGGGTCGCAAGCCCTTCGAAGCCCTCGTCGCCGTAGAGGAGGGCCTTTTTGAAATCCCGCGGCAGGCTGCGGACGGGGGCGCCGGGATCGGCCCGGTAGCGCTTGGCGAGGTCGGCGAGGGCGCGCTGGTGGTAGCCTTTGCGGGACTTCGAACCCGTCCACCAGGTCTTCACGGCGCCTTCGTCGAGGCTCTTGTCGGGGTCGGGGACGATGAGCTCGGGATCGGGCACCAGCTTGGTTCCGAGGCCGTGGCAGGCGGGGCAGGCGCCGAAGTGGCTGTTGAAGGAGAAATGCTTCGGCGTCAGCTTGGGCAGGTGGTAGCCGGTCTCGGGGTTGGTGTATTGGAAGGTGAAGTCGTGCCGTTCGTAGTCGTCGGCCCCGGGCGGGCGCACGAGGGCGGCGACGCGGTTTTCGGAAAGTTTCTGGGCGGTCTCGAGGGAGTCGGCGAGCCGGGTGCGCAGGTCCTCGCGCACGACGAGGCGGTCGACGACGATTTCGACCGAGGCGGCCTTGGCATCCTGGGGGAGCTCCTCGATCTCGACCACGGCGCCGTCGAGGTAGGCGCGCAGGAAGCCCTGGGCGCGGTAGCGCTCCAGCGCCTCGCGGGCGCTCTCGCCCGCGGCGGCGGCGGCGGGGGCGACGAGGAGGATGCGGGCCCCGGGGGGGAAGGCGACGAGGGAGTCGACGATGTCCTTGATCGTGTGGCGCACCAGCGGCGTGCCGGTGGCGGGGTCGTGGGGGCGGCCGAGGGCGGCGTAGAGGATGCGCAGGTAGTCGTAGATCTCGGTGGCGGTGGCGATGGTCGAGCGCGGGTTCGGCTGCGAGCTGCGCTGCTCGATGGCGATGGCCGGGGTGAGGCCCTCGATGAAATCGACGTCGGGCTTTTCGAGGCGGTCGAGGAACTGGCGCGCGTAGGCCGAGAGCGATTCGACGTAGCGGCGCTGGCCCTCGGCGTAGAGGGTGTCGAAGGCGAGCGAGGACTTTCCCGAACCCGACACGCCGGTGACGACGACGAAGCGGTTTCTCGGAATCTCGAGATCGAGGTTCTTCAGGTTGTGCTGGCGCGCCCCCTGGATTCGTATCGTCGCGTCGCCGCCCTTGCTGCCCATGTCGAGGAGAGTCTGGAAAAGATGGAAGGGAGGAACATTCGGGCAGGTCCCCTCCGCCGCAAGTGGGGAGTCTCGGCGGTGGACCCAATCGGCGCGCTCAGCGGGTGATCGCAGAGGCGCAAGATGACGATCTGCTATTCCGATTTCCAGAGTGGCGCGAAAATGCCGCGGCTACAGGTGTGCTGGAGTCCGATGAGATTTAGCCAAGATTTTTTGGATCACGTTCATCGCGAAAGTGCTGTTTTTCGTATCCAGCTTTCGCGTATGCTCACTCGTCAATTGATGTAATTTTTTGAAACGTCGTTCGTCGGGCCTGCATCGTCTGCACTCGGACTTCCTTCCAGACTCCGTTCCCTCGGCCGTCTCCTACCTCCCCATCACATCCTTTTGCAAATCCCGCAGCACCCGCAGCTCGCCCCAGTCCGCCCCGCGCATTCGCCGGGCACCCGTCTTCCGCTTCCCGCCGAAGCGCCTTCCATTTGCCTTCTCCCGCTCGAAGACCCCGTCGACGAACTCCGCGCTCCCCAGCACCGCCCCGTCGCAGAAGTAGCGCACCCGGTGCCGCAAGGCCTCGCCCAGCCTCATCTTCCCGCCCGAGGTCACCACCGCCTCGACTTCCTCCCCCGCCATTCCCAGCCGCCCCGACTCGCCCCGCTGCTCGTCTCCCGCCACCGCCCGGCCCTCGTCGTAGAGCAGCACCCGGTAGCGTGCCAGGGTCCGCTCCCAGTCGTGACGGAAACCCGCGTCCCGCAGCGCCTCGTCCAGCGCCCGCCCCAGCCCCTCGCGGGCCAGCGTGGCACGCCGACCGCCCCCGACTGCTTCGCCGTAGCCGCACCAGCGGTAGTCCTCGGGACGGGCGACCATTCCCGCCCGCACCGGATTCAGATCGATGTAGGCCGCCACCGTAAGCAGCGCCGCCTCGCTGTCCTCGATCAGCACGCTCTTGTAGCGTTCCTCCCACAGCGTCCCGACCCGTCCGAGGCGTTTGTTCATGTAGAAACTCACCCGCTGCTTCAGCGCTTTCATGAAATGGGCGAGGCTGCCGCGCCGCTTCTCGTAGCGGTCGAGGATTTCCTTGTGCCAGCGCTCGTCGCCCGCGAGCCGCGCCCGCTCCAATTCCTGCCGCACGCCCTCCACGGTTTCCTCGTCGTAGAGCAGGGGCAGCGCCTCCAGCAGCACTTCCTCGCCCAGCGGCGCCAGCGTCTCCCGGTCCGGCACCTCCAGCAGCAAGTGGAAGTGGTTGGACATGATGCAGTAAGTGATTACCTTCACCCCCGAGAAGACCTCCTGGTTGCGCAGGATTCTGCGGAAGATCTCCTTGTCCTTTGCTTGAAAGACCATGCGCCGGTCAACGACGCGGGAGACGGTATGGTAGAAGGCCCTCCCTGGGGCCAAAAGGCGTGCTGTTCTCATGTTTGAAATGCTCTGTCGTGTACTTGTTTGCGAAAAAACTACATATTACTCTCGGGATTTGCAATACTATCTTTCTGTCACTTTACAGTCAATGACAAAGGGTTTCAACCAATGTGCCAGCCAGCGCCAGTTCGGCAGGCCGGGAATGCAATAGGTCTCGTCCACCAGAGTCGAACCCTCGCCGCGCGGGGCGAGCCGCGTGCGGACGCGGGTGCCGCGGTATCGGCCTGCGAGAAAATCGAACTCCATCGTCAGCGGCGAAAGGTAGCGATGGCGCACCCGGCTGGTTCGACGACGACGTCCGGGCCACACTTGGTCGTAGAGGATCTCGCGGCCCTCCTCGCGCACGTCCACCAACCGGTATTCCCCCAGCGTGCGCGGATGTACGGTGCCGATGTGCTCGTAGTCGTAGTACTGCGAGAGAATGACGTAGAGCGGGCAGTCGAGGGTCAGGCGGTAGCTGATCTGCAACATGGGAAATTGCTCGGCCCCATCTTCATCCCCCTGGGCGCGGTTTCAGTCAAGTTCCTGGGGAAGATGGGGTATCGGGTCTTTGCGTTTCTTTCGACCCCTTCTCGAGGTCGATGCCCTGACTCGCCGGCCCGACCGTGCCGTGCGGGAGAGCGCGGGTTGTCCTTCTTCAGTCGTCCGACGAACGCTTGATGACCCCGCTGACAGTGCCGCCCTTGCCCTTCTCGTTCCACCAGCGGCCAGCGTAGGAGTCGCCGTGGAACAGGACGCGGGCCGACCAGGTGCCGCCGTCGCCGACGGGGACCGCGTCGAGAAAGAGGACGGCGGCGTCGCCAGCGAACTTGACCACGGCGGGGATGGGATACTCGATGAGCTGGCCCTGGTAGCGGACCTTCCAGACGATGGCCCACTGCTCGTCGCCCTTCGGCTCGGCGCGGGCGACCTCGTAGCGGTCGGACTTCTCCTCGCCGAGCTGCTTTCCGGCGATGGGAGCCCAGGTGCCCTCGAGGGTGGCGTTCTCGAGCATCGCGGCGAAGGCCGCGTCGGTCATGTCTTCGGCGCGGGCGGAGTGGGAGAGGAGGAGGGAAGCGAGGACAAGAAAGATGGATTTCATGGCGTGGGACTTGGGGATGATGGGTAGAAGGGTGTCGGAAAAAGGCGTTCAGGGCAAGAACAGAAACCCGCCATCGTCGGACGACTCCAAACGCTTGCGGTCGTGCATCGAGAGCGGGGTCGCCTCGCCACGGTGGGACAGATCGCTGATCGCTCATGCGGGGTGGTGTGCGGAGGTGCGGTTTCCGAAGGGGAGGACGAAGGAGGCGATCGCAAAGACGAGAGCAGCGAAACCGAGGCCGAGCAAGGCCGGGGCGTAGGATCCGGACCAGCCCTGGACTGCGGCGAAGGCGAGCGGACCGAGGGCCGAGGCGACCACGGTTAGGCCCTGGGCCACGCCTTGGATGCGGCCGAGCTGGCGGGGTCCGTAGGCATCGCCCCAGATGGCAAAGAAGAGCACGGTGACGAAACCCGCCCCGAGGCCGGTCAGCGCCGCCGCCGTCCAGAGGACGAGCGGATCGGCCGCACGCACGAGAAGGGCGAGGGACAAAGCGTAGGCCGCGAGGGCAGATCCGAGCAACTGCGGTTGCGGCAAACGGCGCCCGAGCCAGCCGCAGAGCCCCTGCCCGAGCAGAGCGAAGCCGGTCGTGACGGCAAGAAAGAGGTGGTAGGTCTCGCGGGGATGGCCCACCTCGGCGAGGATGGCCTCGTTGAAAAGGCCGATGCCCGACGAGGCGAAGGCGAAGGAGGCGACCGCCCCGGAGACAATCCAGAAGAGAGGCGTGCGCAGGGCCTCGGACAGTCCGAGCCCGCCCTCGTCGGCCTTTTCCGGCGAGAGAGAAGTCTCGCTCGGTCCGGGCTCCCGCAGGACGATGAAGGCGAGAGGCAGGACGAAGAGACCGATCCCCGCCGCAACCTGCTGCCACGCAGTGCGCCAACCCGATCCCGAGACCGAGGCGCCGACCGCGACGAAGGCGGCGATGAAGAGCAGGCTGAGCAGCACCGAGAAGGCGCCGAGGGCTCCGGCGTTTCTTCCCGAGCCCGATTTCGCGACCGAGGCGATGGCGGCGACGGAGAGCCCGCTCTGCCCGAAGGCCCGGGAAAGAAAGAGCCAGACGAAGAGGGCGGTGATCCCTCCCGTGTGGAGGCTGAGCCCGAGAGTGGAGAGGGCGAGACCGCCGAGCAGGACGAAGGCGACCGGCCGCAGCCCGATACGGTCGATGAGCCGCCCCGTCGGCAGGCAGACGAGCGCTCCGAGGAGCGAGGCCCAGAGGTTGACGTTCGCGTAGCCGATGCGGTCGAGGGAGAGCTCGTCCAGCATCGGCTCGGTGACGAGGCCGAGCCCCTGGGTGCGGCCCGGCAGGGTCGCAAGCATGAGGAAGGCCCCGGCGACCACGTTCGCACGAAGGCGGCGCCGCATCCGGCTTTCCTCCTCGGGCCCGCCGCTCAACGGAAGTAGGTGTTCACTTTTGGCAAGGGCAGGGCGGAGGGGTGGGCGGCAGTGGCGTTCATCGTCGATCGTCGTCTTTCTCGTCGGGGCGATCAGAAGTCCATCCCGACGCGCACGCCGAACTCGCGCGGCATGCCCACCGCGCCGGTGCGGATCTCGGGGTTCATGTTGGTGTAGTACTGCG
>SLGN01000564.1 GCA_007123695.1 Verrucomicrobiales bacterium | reverse complement strand
GGGCTCCGCCGACGCGGGCGCCGGCGGCGTCCTCCATCGCATGGCAGGCGCTCATCTGGTAGGCCACGGGACAGATCCCGCAGATGCGGGCGGTGATGTCGGGCGCCTCGGCGAAGGGCCTGCCTTGCAGGAAGGCCTCGAAGAAACGGGGCGGCTCGAAGATCTTGAGCTTCACGTCCTCGACCCGGCCCTCGCGCACCCCGAGGTGGAGCGCTCCTTCGCCCTCGACTCTGGCGAGGTAGTCGACTTTGATCGTCCGGGTGCTGCGCGGAGGCGGGTCCATGGTTGGGAGGCTTCGTCGCGGTTCTTGGTGCTTGGTTCGTGGGGTTTCTGCGAAGCGTGCTCCCGGGCGAGGTCGCTATGCGCTGCGTCGCGTGACGCTGAGCCGAGGAGGACTCGGAAGAGGCCTTGGCCGCTGGCGCGTCAGGCGGCGTTGGCGGCCCGTTTCGGGGGAGAAGAGCTCCAGGTTTCGCGCAGGGGGAGCAGCCGGCTCGAGGAGGGCCAGGTGAGAAGGCGCAGGATCTTGCCGATGGTGCCGATGGTGCCGATGGTCTCGCGGTAGATGCCGAAGATCGAGCCGCCGTGGAGGAGGGATTGGGCGAGGGCGAGCTGCGCGCCGCGCATGAAGGACTGCCCGAAGCGCAGCACGTTGGTCTCCTCGCCGCAGAGCAGGCGCATGGAGCGGTCGCGCTCCTTCTCGTATTCGCGCCACATCGCGTAGATGGCGCGGCGTACCGAGGCGGAGCCGCGGTCATCGCGCGAGAAGGCCTCGTAGAGGGCGAAGGCGAGCAGCTCGGGAACGAAGGTGCTGGCGATGCGTTCGCGCTCGAAGGTGCGGAATTCGTCGCTGCGGGCGAGGCAGTCGGCGTCGGCGAAGCCGAGGGTCATGCCCATGGCGGTGAGAGGGTGGTGGAAGCCGACGGCGTCGCCGACGAGCGGGAGGGCGGCGTCGCCGTAGAAGACGCGGGGGCGGAACTGGTTGGCGCGCACCTCGAAGCGGCCCGCTTCGAGCTCGCGCCGCAGCGGTTCGCGCAGCGCCGGCTCGAGCCTCTCGAGATGGCCGCGCAGCGCGGCCGTCTTGTCGCGCGACGAGCGGAAGAGCGCGGCGGGCACGTCGAGGCAGACGCGCACCGCGTCGTCGCCGATCCGGTAGAGGAGGACCGGGCCGGGACCGCCTAGGACGACGTGGCCGTATTCCTCGAAGGGCAGTTCGATGCCGTGGACGACGGCACCGACCATGTAGGAGATGAGGTGGGGCGAGCGTCCCTCGCCGTGGGCGCGACGCACGATGGAGCCGCGGCCGTCGGCCCCGACGATGCGACCTGCCGTCCAAGTGCCCGCAGCCCCCGGGGTCGACGAGGCCACCTCGAGGCGGCCTCGCTCCACTTTCGTCACTTTCGCGGAGGGGATCCAATTGATGCCGGGGGTGTCGGCGCAGTGCTCGCGCATCAGGTCGATGAGCCCGGCGCGGTCGAAGGCGAGACCGAGGCGACCGCCGGGGTAGTCGAGCAGGATGGGCTCGGAACCGTCCTCGGGCAGCACGGCGAAGCCGCGGCTGGGGGCGATCCAGGGCAGTCCGGCGTGGAGATGGATTCCGTGGCGGCGGAGGAGGCGGAGGCCTTCGGGATGGAGCCACTCGCCCGCGAAGCGCTTCGTGAGGGAGGGGTCACCTTCGAAGAGGGCGACCTCCTCGCCCGCCTTCGCCATGGCGAGGGCGGCGACGATTCCGACGGGGCCGGCTCCGACGATGGCCTGATCGGTCGTGTTCCGGGTCATCAACTAAAGCTTAGGAATAGCACATTTTTCGCCAGAGACGATAGTTTTTCTCCTCGATTCCGTCATTGCCCCGTTTTTTCCCCTCGGTCACATTGGCAAGATGAAGACGGATCGCCGTTCCTTCCTCGGGTTTGCGCTCTCAACGCCGGCCGGATTTGCCGCCGTGGCGGACGCGGCGCCGGACCGTCCCCCGCGCGGCGGCTGCGGCGTCGCCATCGGCACCTACGGGCTGCAGTCGATGCCTCTGGACGACGCCATCCGGCTGGTGGCCGATACTGGCTACGATGCGGTCGAGATCGCCGCGATGGAGGGCATGACGGGCGATCCCGCGCGGCTCGCCAGCGACGACCGCGTCCGCTTGCGCGACCTGCTCGCGGAGTCGGGTCTGCGTCTCTGCGGCCTGATGGCCGACCTCAACCCACAGACCCTCCTCGCGAGGCACCGCGAGCAGCTTGCGCGGGTCTACCACTTGATCAAGCTCGCCCGGGATCTCTCGCCGGAACACACCCCGGTGGTCCAGACGGTGCTGGGGGGAAAGGTTTGGGAAGAATCCCGCGCCCTCTTCCGCGACCGCATCGCCGACTGGGTGCAGCTCGCCGCCGACCTCAAGGGGCAGCTCTCGATCAAGCCGCACCGCTCGCACGCCATGACCAAGCCGGCCGAGGCGGTCTGGATCATCGAGCAGCTCGGAGCCCCCTCCCGGCTCGGGCTGACCTTCGACTACAGCCACTACGCCTTCTCCGAACCGGAGCTCGGGATCGCCGATGCGATCGCCTCGGCCCGCCGCCACACCAACTACGTTGCCTCGAAGGACGCCGTCGCCGAGGGCGGGAAGGTGCGCTTCGCCCTCGTCGGGGAGGGCGGCGCCTTCGACCACGGGGAAATCGTGGCCGCCCTGCACGACGAGGGCTACCGGGGGGATTTCTGCGCCGAGGTGAGCAGCCAGATCTGGAAGGGCGATCCCGACTACGACGCGGTGGCCGCCACCAAGACCGCGCACGCGAACCTCGTCGCCGCCTTCGAGCGCGCCGGGGTGGCGCGGCGGGGCGGGGCGCCGCAGCGAAGCGGAGCGCCGCAGCGAAGCGGGGCGCCGGCTTTGTGACAATCCTTTTTCAGGCCCGAATCTTGCTCTTGCGGAGAAAATCGGGCAGTCTCTGAGCCTGCGGACGCGGCCTGCAAGCGAACGGGACCGCGCCCGTCCCGTGCAATCGAGATGAGCGGAGACCGACACAGCGGAGCACTGCGGAAGGCGGCGGCGGGCGGCTTTTCCCTCGCCGAGGTTCTCGTGGTCGCGGGGGTGATTTCGCTACTGCTGGCGCTCACGGTCCCGTCCTTCGTCTCGCTGGGGCCCTCGCGGAAGGCCGGAATCCACGAGCTGGCGGGCTTTCTCGAAAATGCGCGTGCCGCCGCCGTCGCGAACCGCGAGGAGCGTGTCGTGGCCTTCGCCGACGCGCGCTTCCCCAACGACGAGATGGCGCTGCGGGCCTATGCGCTGTTCGCCGTCGAGGAGACAGATCCCGCCGATGCCGACGGGCGTGCTCCCGTCGGCACGGCTCCCGCTGACGGAAGGGATTCCCGGTCGCTCCGCCGCCTCACGCCGTGGCGTACCCTTCCGAAGGGACTCGTTTTTGCCCGTGGGGCGGACTTCGATGTTTCCGACGGGGAGCTCTTCCGCACTCTGCACGATCTCCTCCCGGCGCGTTCCGTCCCGGTTCCGGCGCCCGGCACGGGCGGTCCCGACGTCTCGGTGCGTCCGCTGCCCTGCGTCGCCTTCGGACCCGACGGCGGGGTGCGCCAGCCCGGCTTCGCCGAGGCCGACGCCCTCCATCTCGGGGTGGTCGAAGGCCATCTGGAGGCGCGGGCCGGGCGGGTCGTGCCGACGGCCTCGCGCAAGGGGAGCGGGGGACGGAACCTGCCGGTGGGCGACTGCCTCGAGATCGGCTTCTACACCGGGCGGGTCCGGATTCTGACGGATTGAACGAAATGAAGAAGCATTCCGAAGGACTGCGGCGCTCCGCTTTTTCCCTGCCCGAGGTGACGATGGCCATGGGCATCGTGGCCACGGTGGCGCTGCCGGTGCTGGCGATGCTGGCGGGCGGCAGCGCGATGCAGGGGACGGCGCGCGACCGCGAGACGGCCGCCCGCATCGCCCGCGAGTGCGCGGCGGCGCTGGTCGCCACGCCCGACGGTTCGGGCCGCTTCTGGACGCCGGGACCGGGGCTGCGGATCCCGCTTGCGGCGGGGGATGCCGTCGTCCACGCCGCTTTCGACGCCGACGGGGAGTTCCTCGCCCAGATCGACGCCGGGACCTTTTCCCAAGGCGAGCCGATGGGGGGATCGGCGGTGCATCTCGCTCGCCTCTCGGTCTCGCCTTCGTCCGGGCAGCCCGGCCTCGCCGAACTCGAGATCGTGGTCGAGCAGCCCGCCGCCGCCGCCGAGGAGGCGCGCTCGCGCGAGCGCTTCCGTTCCCGCCTTGCCGCTCCCCTCGCCGCACCATGAGGATTCCGCTCCAACGCCGCAAGGTCGGCCCGACGGTGGGGGGCGCCTCGCTCGTCGAGCTGCTTGCCTCGATGGCGATTTTGTCGGTGCTCGTTCTGGTGCTCGGGACGATGCTCGACTCGGCCATGGGCCGTTTCCGCAGCGGGGCGGATCGAACCCAGGAACGCGGCGGAGCCCGGGTCGCGGCGCATTGGATCGAGCGCGACCTCGCCTCGCATGTGGCGAGCCGTCCCGCCGCGCTGCCCCGGTTGCCCGAGGGCGTCTCGGAGGCGCAGCGGGAGTTCTTCGAGGGCCGCCTTTTCCTGCCCTTCGAGATCGCCCGCCGCAGCGGCACGGGGGCTCCGGCGCAGCGCAGCTTCGCCAACGCGGCCCCCGAGTTCGGGTCGCTCGCCTTTGTCTCGCGGGTTTCCGGGCAGGGCGGTGGCCGCAGCGACGGCGACGCGGCGGCAGGGGCGCCGGCGCTGGTCGGCTACTATGTGGCCTACGCGCGGCACTCGCCGCTCTCCGACGATCCCGGAGCGGGAATGAAGCTTTTCCGCCACTACCGTCCCGGCGGCCACGAGCGGGGGCTCGGCTACGCCGACTCGATGCTGCGCCAGGTCTCGCGCGAGATCAACGACGCGCCTCCGCCTCCCGATGTCGTCGGCGCGGCGCTGCCTCCGGCGAACGCGGCGGCGGTGCGCCGGGGCCGCTTCGCCAACGGAGAGCTGCCCTTTCTGCTCTCGCGGGGCTGTCCTCCCGAGGGCGGGGCGCCCTTTCCGGCGCCGCCGGCCTGGCCCGCCCGCCCCGTGCGCGAGCGCCTCGTCTCGCGCCCGCCGAGCTTCCATCCGACGCGGGGGAGCGCGTCGGACTGGGCCGATCCGGCCAGCCCGGTACACGACTCGGTCTTTCCCGACGAGGCCATCTGCGACCACGTGGTGCGCTTCGAGCTGCGGCCCTGGAGGCTCGTGGAACTGCCCGACGGCACCAGCGAGCTGATGGACGCCGCCGCCCTGAACCGCCACCTCGGTCTCGGGGGCGGAGACGAATGGCCCGTCCTCGTCGCGCCCGACTACATCGATCTCGTCGTCGCCGTGGTGCCCGAGACGCTGGCGCGGCGCCTCGCCCGATACGAGGACTGGATCGTCGATTGGAGGGGCGCGGGCGCCGCAGGCGGCGGCCCGAACCAGCAGCGCATCGCGCAGGAATGCCGCGTCCACCGTTTTCGCCTCGCTCTGCCCCCGCGCTCCGCATGAACCACGGATCCACCAGAGGCCCCGGTGCGGGTCGGGCCGGGGCGGCCCTGCTGACGACGCTGATCCTCGTCACCGCGATCACTCTGGTGGTGGTGAGCTTCTTCGCCATCACCCTCCAGGAAATCGCCCTGAGCGGCGCCACCGTCGCGGGGGCCAGGGCCGATCTGGGGGAAAGGGCGGCCTTCGAGGAGGCGGTCGCACGTCTCGTCTCGCTGAGTTCGCAAGACGGCTACCTCGCCACGGTGACGCGGCACGGGACCGGTCCGCAGGGTGCGGCGCGCTACGCCTTCGTCTCCGTCCCCGACGCCGAGGGCATCGTCCACCATCCTCTCTTCGCCGGCGGAACGGTGGCGCGCGCCCCTCTGCCCGACATCGACGCCACTGCGACGGCGGTCCTGGCGGGCGGTCCGGTCGCGGCTCCGACGGTGGCCTTCGAGGGCCCGACCCGCGACGACGCCATCGTGCTGCCCCGTCTCACCGGACTCGACGCGGCGGGGCGGCCGGTGGAGGAAAATCCGCGTCCCGCGCTCGGCTTCGTCGAGCTGCCCGGTTCGGACGACTCGCCTTGGCGCACGCGCTACACATACTGGATGGAGGATCTCGAGGGCTACCCCGACCCCGGCTTGGTTGGCTTCCGCGCCGCACCCCACGAGCAGGCGGCGGTGCTACCGGGATACGGACCACGGGACTCCCGCACTGCGGCGGCGGTGCCCCTCCCGCTGGCGGGCGAACCCGCCTCGCTCTTCCATTTCCCCGCCGTCCACGCGGGGCAGACCCTCGCCGGGCAGGCCGCCCCCGGCCTTTCCGCACGCGAGATCGCGCTGCAAGCTTGGACCGTGCCGGGACTCGATCCGCGACGGCACCCCTACGCCGACGCCGTCGTCCTCGCGAGGCAACGGCACGACTTCGCCGATCCCCGCCACCGGCGTCCCGGCGAGGAGTGGCGCGAGCCCGACCGCTTCGCCTGCGGCCTTTCCCCCTACCTCGTCGAGCCGCTCGTGCCCTACGGCCATGGCTACGCCGACGAAGGCCGTCCGCGCCACAACCTCAACGCCCTCGTGGCCGCCCGCGACATCTCCATCGCCGACATCGTGGAGCGCAACCTGCCCGCCTTCGCGGAGCGCCGGGGCGGCCTGCCGCCCGAGGAGGACTATCTCGCCACCCTCGCCGCCAACGCGATCGACTACGCCGACGCCGACGGCCTGCCCTCCGTGCCGGAAAACACCGCCAACGCCAAGGGCCGCCTCTTCCGCGGCGTCGACGGCTATGCGCCGGTCAACGAGCTCTTCGTGCGCTTCGAGTATCTCGGCTACGAGGACCGCCCCGACGAATGGATTGCGGTCTTTGCCGCGACCGTCCACGCCGAGCTTTGGAATCCCTTCGACCGCGAGATCGCGATGGAGCTTGCGAGGCTGAAGTTCCGCTTCCTCGAGCCGATCCGCTTTCTCGCGAACGGCCGCACTCACCGCATCGAGGAGTTCCATCTCGACCGCGACGAGCCCCTCGCCGTCGGCGCCGCGCTCTCCATCGCCCCGGCGGAATACCGTGTCCACCCCTTCGGCATGCTGAGGTGGAAGGTGCCCATCTCCAAGGCTGGGGCGGGCCCGATCGCCTTTCCGATCGTCCAGGACCTGCGCGCCGATCTCCCGAACCGGGCCGACACGCGCGCCCACTACGAACTCTGGCTCGGCGGGGCGGTGG
>SLGN01000172.1 GCA_007123695.1 Verrucomicrobiales bacterium | reverse complement strand
CCGTGGTAGACCCGGCAGACCACCCGGCGGGCGCGGCTCCAGCTCTCCGCAGCGTAGTGGCCGGAGGCGTGGACGCAGGCCACCCGCTCGGGCTGCCCCTGCTCGCAGTGCCTCCGGTAGAGGGCTTTGGCTTTGGCGGCGGCCGCGGCGAACTGCGCGTCGAGCCGCGAGTTGGGGCCCGGGCCGGTGATGTATTCGACCCCGTTGCTTTCGCACCAGTCCATGACCGCAGGCTTGGTGTGGTGGCTGTCGGCCCGGAAGATGATCGCGACGCCGGGCAGGCGCTGCCGCAGCGGCTTGACCAGGCGCTTGAGCAGCGCCTTGATCTCGGCGGCGGCGGGGGTCTTGCCGGGGCGCACCACCGCGGCCACCGGCAGCCCGGTCTGCCCTTCGTAGACGTAGAAGGGCATGAGGCAGCAGTCGCCGACGTGGTAGTTGAAGAGGCTCATCTGCTGGTCGCCGTAGGTCAGATGCGCGGAGGGGTCCACGTCCAGGACGATCGCGGCGGGCTTCCTGACCCCCCTCGAATCCCACTGACCAGGGTGTCGAAGCGCTGAGAAAGGCCAGCCCGCAGCAAGCCGAGGGGATCAGAGCTGGTCGATGGCGTTGAAGATGTCGTTGGCGGTGATGAAGCCGTCTTTGAGCCGGATCGGGGGGCGGGAGGTGTCGGCCGGGTAGAGCAGGTAGAGCGGCACGCCGGAGCGGCCCTGCTCCTCGAGAATTGCGGCGATGTCGGCGTCCTCGTTGGTCCAGTCGGCGATGACGAACTCGATGTTGTTCTCGCGGAAGGCGTCCTGCACGCGCTTGGTCTTGATCGCGACCCTCTCGTTCACCTTGCAGGTGGCGCACCACTCGGCGGTGAAGTCGACGAAGACATGCCGCCCGGCGGCGCGGTGTCCCGCGATGACCTCGGCGATGTCGATCTCGCTGGCGGGGGCGCGCTTGCCCGAGGCGTCCCAGGCCAGCCCGACGCCGCCGAGAAAGACGAGCAGCGCCACGAGGCGGGCCTTGACCCGGACCGTGGCGGAGCGTTCGAAGCCAGTGAAGCGCCCCAGGATCCAGGCGGACACCGCGACGAGCAGGGTTCCCGCGAGCGCCCATTGCAGCCCGCTCACGTCGAGCTGCACCGAGAGGACCCCGGTCAGCCACACCACCACCGCGAGCATGGGGAAGCCCATGAGCTGCTTGAAGGTCTCCATCCACGCGCCCGGCGGCGGGACCGCGTCGAGCAGCTTCGGGAAGATCGCCAGCAAGAAGTAGGGCGCCGCGAGCCCAAGCCCCAGGGAGGTGAAGACGAGGAACATCGTCGGCGCCGTCTGCGCCAGGGCGAAGGTGATCGCGGGCGCCATGAGCGGCGCGGTGCAGGGGGTGGCGAGAAGCACGGCGAGGGCGCCGCTCCAGAAGCTGCCGCCGTATCCCGACATCGAGACGAGATTGCCGCCGACGGCGGTCATCGAGGTGCCGATCTCGAAGACGCCGAACAGGCTCATGGCCACGGCGACCATGATGAAGATCAGCGCGATGACGAAGCCTGGCTGACGCAACTGCACTCCCCAAGCGACGTCGCCGCCGCCGAAGCTGCGCAGCGCCACCATCACCGCGGTAAGCGCCCAGAAGAAAACAAGCACGCCGAGGGTGAAGGCGACGGCGTGGAGGAAGACCTTGCGCCGGTCCTCGCCCGCCTGGCCCACGAAGGACATGACCTTGAGCGAGATCACGGGAAAGACGCAGGGCATCACGTTGAGGATAATGCCGCCGAGGAAGGCGGCGAGAAGGAAGCCGAGCAGCCCTCCGCCAAAGGGGGCCGGATCCTCGGTCGGAGCGGTGACGGCGGCGGCGGCAGTTTCAGTCCCGCCGGCGCCGCCCGCAGGCGCCGGCGGCACGGGCGTCTCCGGCTCGGCGACGCCGCCGGTCGAGATCTCGAAGGACCGCACCGATCCCGCCGCCTCGACCACGAGAACGCCCCCGAATTCGTCCGGGAGCCCGTCGAGATCCTCGTGCTTCGGCGCGGAGACGGCGACCCCGCCGTCCTCGGCCTGCGCCTCGGGCACCGCGAAGGTCTCGAAGACGCCGTTCGAGAGAGGATGGAAGGAAAGCCGGGCGCCTTCCAGCAGAGCGTCGGGAGGCAGGGCCGCGCGGAGCTCCACGGTGTCGCCCTCCAGCGAGACCCGGGCGCCCTCGGCCACGGGTTCGGGCAGCTTGGCCATCGCCTCGGCGATCAGCGGAGCCTCGGCGGATTTTCCCGCCGTTTCGCCGATCGCCAGGGTCAGGGACAGGCGCGCCTCTCCCGGCACGCAGGTGTTCGGATCGCACATCAGCCATTTGGCCTTGCCTTCGAAGGTGACGCTCTCGCCCGGCTCGAGGGACTCGTGCGGCACGACGACGAAAGGATGGACCACGGCGGTCTCGTAGCCGTAGCCGACCTCGCGGATGTCGAAGCCGTAGTCGGTGACGAATCGCTTCGGGGCGGGGAAGCGGAGGGGCGCGGCGGCGAAGCCCGGCGGCAGCTCCAGTTCCAAGGTCGTGGGATAGCCGGTCTCGCCGGGGTTGGCCCAGTAGGTGTGCCAGGTCGGGTCGATTTCGAAATGCAGCCCTGCGACGAAGGGCTCGCCGGGACGGATCGTCGAGACGTCGGCGACGAGACGGGCGACGACGTGCTTGTCGCGCACCGCCGTCGATTCGGCGGAGACGAGGGCGGCGGACGCCGCGAGGGCGCACAGGACGGCGGCAAGGGCGGGGCGGAGGAACGGAGGGGCGGCCATGCTGGATTCGACGCGGGAGAACAGGGAACCTTAACGCGGCGGCGGGGAAAAGCGACGCGCGATTTCACGGCTTGACGCCGCTGGCCCCCGCGTGTTCCTTGCCGGGTCGAGTTCGCGGTGCCGCTGCCGCGTTCCGGAGACCGGGTCCGCCCGGCTTCCGATTGGTTCGGGGGAAGGGAACGACGTCCCTTCGACGTGTCATCCCGCGACCGGGCGAAGAAGAGCTTCGCCTCCACCGCCGCTCCGCCGCTTCGCGTGCGGCAGCTCCTCCCTCCTCCCTCCGAAACCATCCCTCCATGACTTCCTTTGCAGAACTCGGCCTCGACGCCGTCCTCTCCCAAGCCGTCGCCGCCAAAGGCTACGACACCCCCACCCCCATCCAGACCCAGGCCATCCCGCCCATTCTCGAGGGGCGCGATCTCCTCGGCGGCTCCCAGACCGGGACCGGCAAGACGGCGGCCTTCACCCTGCCGATGCTGCAGCGCCTCGCCCGCGGCCGCCGCGTCTCCCGCGCTCCCCGCGCCCTCGTGCTCGCCCCCACCCGCGAGCTCGCCGCCCAGGTCGGCGAGAGCGTCGCCACCTACGGGAAGGGGCTCGACCTCGGTTCCGCCGTGATCTTCGGCGGCGTCGGGATCCATCCCCAGATCGACCGGCTCCGGCGCGGCCTCGACATCCTCGTGGCCACCCCCGGCCGGCTTCTCGACCATGCCGGCCAGGGCACCGTCGATCTTTCCAAAATCGAGATCCTCGTCCTCGACGAAGCCGACCGCATGCTCGACATGGGATTCATCCACGACATCCGGCGCGTCCTCAAGCTGCTCCCGTCCCGGCGGCAGAACCTGCTCTTCTCCGCCACCTACTCTCCCGAGATCAAGGCGCTGGCCGACGGCATCCTGCGCGACCCCGCCCTCGTCGAAGTCGCCCGGCGCAACACCGCCGCCGAGACTGTGGCGCAGCTGGTGCATCCGGTGGCCAAGTCGGACAAGCGCGCCCTGCTTTCTCAACTGATCCGCGAGGGGGACTGGCACCAGGTGCTCGTCTTCACCCGCACCAAGCACGGAGCCAACCGCCTCGCCGAGCAGCTCGGCAAGGACGGCATCCCCTCCGCCGCGATCCACGGCAACAAGAGCCAGAGCGCCCGCACCCGCGCTCTCGCCGATTTCAAGGCGAACGCCATTCGCGTGCTCGTCGCCACCGACGTGGCCTCGCGCGGCATCGACATCCGCCTGCTCCCGCACGTGGTGAACTTCGAGCTGCCCAACGTGCCCGAGGACTACGTCCACCGCATCGGCCGCACCGGCCGCGCCGGCGAGGAAGGCTGCGCCTGTTCGCTCGTCAGCGCCGACGAGCGCGGCCTGCTGCGCGACATCGAGCGGCTCCTCAAGCGCGAGATTCCCGTCGCGAAGATCCCCGGCTTCGACATGAAGGAGGCCGACGGCCGCGAGGACGCCCGCGACACGTCCCGAGGCAGCCGAGCGCGCTCGGGGGGACGCTCCGGCGGTGGCCGGGACCAGAGCCGCAAGCCGCGCGGATCTTCCGAAAACCGCAACCCGCGCGGACCGAGACGGCCCCGCCGGGCCGTGCGCTAGCGGGAACTGCTGGCGCCGGCAGCAGGGGAGGAACTCGGCTTCGCGTCGGCGGTTTCCGAACGCCTGCCGAAGAAACCGGGCTTCTTTTCGTCCTTCTCGGCCGAGGCGGGCACTTCGCGTTCCTCGCGCCTGCCGAAGAAACCGGGCTTCTTTTCGTCCTTCTCGGCCGAGGCGGGCACTTCGCGTTCCTCGCGCCTGCCGAAGAAACCGGGCTTCTTTTCGTCCTTCTCGGCAGAGGCGGGCACTTCGCGTTCCTCGCGCTTGGCGAAGAGGCCGGGCTTCTTTTCGTCCTTCTCGGCAGAGGCGGGCACTTCGCGTTCCTCGCGCTTGGCGAAGAGGCCGGGGCGTTTTTTCTCCGTTTCCTCCGAGGTGCCCGACGCGACCGGAAGAGACTTCGGCTTGGAGCGGATCGCCTCGAGCAAGCGTGCGGCGATCAGGTCGTGCACCTCGTCGACGAAGGGCATCGCGAAGTGGCTGTATTCCAGGCCGAGACCGCCATCGGTGTAGGCCTCGAAATTGGTCAGCTTCGTTTCCTTCGAGTCGGCCCTCACCGGAGCACCGAGGATGGCGGGGAAATGGTAGAGGTTGAAGCACTCGACGACGTTCGCGGGCACGGTCTGGAGGGGATTGATCGTCTCGATGAGAAAAAGCAACCGCACCGGAATCTCTTCTTGTTGGAGCATGCGGGAGACCTCGATGACCCCGCAGCCGCCGAGGCTGTAGCCGATCAGGATGATGCCGTGAGGGAGCTTTTTCTCCCGGTAGGCCTGGGCGATCTGCTTGGCCGCGCTGCGCCGCTCGTGGTATCGGAAATCGACCACGTCGAGACCTTTCTCCTCGAACTTCTCGTTGATCACCGTCCCAAGGTTGGGGAAGTAGCCGCCCCCGCCGCGGATGACGTAGATGGTGGCGGGCTTCTCCGATCCGCGTCGGGGCGCGCCCTCTGTGGCGGGGGATAGGAGAAGGACGACAACGATCGACGCGAAGCAGCGGAGAAGGAGGAGGGGCGGTCGGGATCCCATGGTGGCAGGTGGGGGCTCCGCAAAGTTAAGGCATCCAAAGCATTCGTCAACGGCACGGTGGGGATGCGGGTCGAACCGACCTGCGGAATTTCGGCGAAGACGACCGGCGAACCGCATTTCCGCTCCGGATCGCCGAACTTGCCAAAAGGACCGCGTCCGTCCACCGTGAGGCATGAAGACCTATCGCGTGCGACGAACCGCTTCGCTCGATCCCCTCGAGGGCGACTTGCTCGACGATTTCCAGTTCCCCTGGCTCGACCGGCCCGTCCCGCGGACGGAATTCCGCGCCGTGTGGGACGGCGAAACCTTTGCCTTCCGCTTCGAGGTCGAGGACGACGACCTCGTTCTCGATCCGTCCGAAGATCCCGATGCCGCAGTCCTCGGATCGGATCGTGTCGAGCTTTTCTTCGCCACCTCGCGCGACCTTTCCACCCCCTACTACGGCGCCGAGATGGACCCGCGCGGCGGCGTCTACGACTACCTCGCCCGCTATCATCGGCAGTTCGACGACACGTGGCGTTTTCCCGGACTCGAGTTCGCCGGAGAACTGGTCGAGGGCGGCTACGAATTGTCGGGGCGCATACCGGCTGCCGTGCTGCGCGACCTTGGCTGCCTCCGCGACCGGGAAATGATCGCAGGGGTCTACCGCGCCGAGTTTTCCCGGAGCCCGGAGGGAGTGGTGCAGAATTGGATCAGTTGGATCCATCCCGGCACCGAGACCCCCGATTTCCACGTTCCGGGATCCTTCGGAAGCTTTCGCTTCGATTGAACGCGATTGGCCGAGGGAAACGGGGGCGCCCTCGTCGGGCGTCCGTCGATCCTACAGCTGGGCGATCGGCTGCACCATGGGCCAGATCCGGGCTTCCTCGGCGACGAGATGGGCGGGCAATCCGGCGAGAGAGACGATGAAGTCGCCGAGTTCCTGCGGCGAAATGCAGTGCTCGAAGATGCCGGGATCCCGGGGCGGCAGATTGGCCGCGTCGGTGAATTCGGTCTGGCCCCAGGAAGGCAGCACCGAGGTGACGCGCACTCCGTGGGGGCGCAGCTCCGCGAGGAGGCATTTCGTGAACATGAGCAGACCGGCCTTGGCCGCCGAATAGATGCTCCATCCCGGCCAGGCGTGGGTCGAGCAGGCGCTGCCGATGTTGACGATTAGTCCCGCGCCCTGCTTCTTCATGATGCGAGCGGCGCGGGTGCAGCCGAGAATGGCCCCGCCGAGGTTGCTGGCGAGGGAACGGGCCACGCTGTCGTCGTCCTGCTCGGCGGCCGGGCCGATGCGGACACCTTCGCCGGCGTTGTTGACGAGAATGTCGAGACGCCCGCTCTCGGCAAGAACGGCATCGAAGAGGCGGTCCCAAGCGGCGCCTTCGGCAACGTCGGCGACGAAGGGCCGGGCGCCGATCCGCCGCGCCGTTTCGTCGAGGCGACCCGCGTCGCGCGCCGTGAGCCAAACCTTCGCCCCGGCGCGGGCGAAGGACTCGGCGATCCCCGCGCCATAGCCGCGCGACGCGCCCGTGACGATGACGGTGTTTCCGGAGAGATCGATGGTTTCGCGCATGAGGGGCGTTCAGAGTGGAGACCGGGCAGCCTGGCGACGTCTGCAACGATGGAAACGTCTCTCCGACGGTAGCGGCGCCATCGCTGCGGCATCAAGGACGCGTTTCGGTGAAATCACCGGGATCCCGGAGCCGTCGGACGGGCTTTCTCCATTTCTTGGCTTGCCGCACCCCATGGCGGTGTGCGATGAAGCGGAGTGATGGACGATCCGCCCCGCCAACAATCCGATCCTCGCCCCGTTTTCGAAATCCTCTCCCGCGCCCGCGCCGAGGTGGCAAAGGT
>SLGN01000458.1 GCA_007123695.1 Verrucomicrobiales bacterium | reverse complement strand
GGGTTCCGACACGCTCGCCTTCGGCGGGGAAACGTTTCAGTCCGTGCGGCTCGGGGCGCAGGTCGAGGAGACGGATCGGCTCCGCTTCGAGGCCGAGGTCGCCGTGGACGCGCTCTCCCGGCTGGAAGGCGGCGGCGGCTTCGGGCTGGGCGACCGCAGCTATTCCGGCGAGCTTTCGATCGAAGCCGACATGGTCAAGGCCGAGAGCAGGCTGCGGCGCATGCTCGCGGGCCGCCCCCTCGCCGATCTGATGCCTGGTCTCGCCTCGGCGCAGTGGACCGGGCGCGGCAGCCTCGCCGAGGCCGAGCACGAGGGCCGCCTCTCGGCGAAGATCGGGGGCCTGCGTCTCGCCGCCGGGGCCGAGGCCCTCGACGCCGAGCTGGAGGGCAGCTACCGCGCCGACTCCGCCGAACTGGAGCGGATCGAGCTGCGCAGCGCGCCGCTGCAAATCTCGGGCTCGGCCCGCTGGACCGGCGACGAGCTGACCGCGCTGGCGACGGGGCAGGTGAGGGGGCGCGAGGTCCTCGCGCTCGACGTGCGTCTGCCCCTCGACCCGGCGAAGCTCGCGCCGGCGGATTGGTTTGCGCAGGAGGAAACCCTCTCGCTCGCCCTCGACGTAAAGGCGCTCGCCCTCGACGACGTGGCTTCTCTCTTTCTCGAAACTCCGCCCGTGCTCGGCGAGGCGAGCCTCGACCTCGCCGTCTCGGGCACGGCGGCGGCTCCTTCGCTGCACGCCGACCTCCTCGTCGAGGGCATCGCCGTTCCCCGCGAGGGCGAGCCATTCGAGGCGGGGCGGATCGGTCTCGAGCTGCGTGCCGGAGACGGGCGGCTCTCCCTCGGGGGCGACTACCGCCATCCCGACGTGCAGCCGCTCGCGCTCCAGCTCGGGCTGCCCTTCCACCCCGCCGAGTGGGCGACGGGGCAGCGCGTCTTCGCCGAGGAAACGATCGAAGCCTCGGCCAAGATGGCGTCCAGCCCGCTCGCCTTTCTTGCGGGACAGGTGCCGGGCATCGAGGCCATAGACGGCGAGATCGCTCTCGACGCCGCCGTTTCCGGCACCCTCTCCGCCCCCGAGATCAGCGGGTCGGGCGGGCTTTCCGTCTCGCGGCTGCGGCTGGAGAGCCGCCTCGCTCCGAGCCTGCGCGACATCGAGCTCGCCGCCCGCTTCGGCGAGAACCGGGTCGTGCTGGAGCGGCTCTTCGCCGTCGTCGCCGGCGGCACCGTGACCGGCGAGGGAGAAGGGCTCTTCGCTCCGGGCGAGGAGCCGCAGTTGCGACTCGCGCTGCGGGGCGAGGAAGTGCTCGTCTACCGCAATCCCGACGTCAATGTGCGCACCGACCTCGACCTGCGCCTCGAGGGGCCGCTCTCCCGCGCGGCGCTCTCGGGGGAGATCGGGCTCGTCAACAGCCGCTACTTCCGGAACTTCGACCTGCTCCCGGTGGGGCTGCCGACGCGTCGTCCCGCCTCGAAGCTACCTACCGTGCAGCGCAGTCCTCAGGGGGGAGGGGCCGCCTTCAAAGATCTTGACGTCGGCGTCGAGGCGGCCCCCTTCCGCGACTGGCCGGTCGACGTGCGCATCCACACGAAGCAGCCCTTCCTCATCCGGACGAATCTACTCGAGTCCGACATCAACGCCGATCTCCGCATCGGCGGGACCCTCGGGCGGCCGGTTCCGGTGGGGCGGGTGTCCATCCGCGAGGGCGAGATGCGGCTGCCTTTCAGCCGTGTCGATGTGGAAACGGGACGAATCGACTTCGACGAGGGCACCGGGCTCAACGGCGCGCTCGAGTTCAAGGCCAGCGCCAGGGCGGACCGCTACCGCATCGCCATCTACCTCTACGACCGCATCCTGTCTCCGCAGTACGTGCTCACCAGCATCCCGCCTCTGCCGCCCGAGGACATCCTCACCCTCGTGGCGACGGGCACGGTGCGCAGCGATCTCGTCGGGGAGGACGCCGGCTCGCTCGCCGCGAAGAAGGCGGCGGGCCTCCTTCTCAGCAACCTCAAGCAGAAGAGCAACAAGGTCGATGGAGAGCCCACGATTCTTGACTTGATCGAGGAGCGGACCGAGCTTGAGCTCGGTCGGGTCAATCCCGAAACAGGACAGCAGACCTTCGGCGGCAACATCCGTCTCTGGAAGCAGCTCTTCTTCGTCGGCAACGTCGATGCGGGGAGCGATTACCGAGCCTTGCTGAAATACGTTTTCCGCTTCGAATAGACGCCGCCGTGCGA
This sequence comes from Verrucomicrobiales bacterium, assembly GCA_007123695.1. Taxonomy (GTDB): domain Bacteria; phylum Verrucomicrobiota; class Verrucomicrobiia; order Verrucomicrobiales; family DEV007; genus Arctic95D-9. The sequence continues at coordinate 5,057 of SLGN01000458.1, read as the reverse complement.
GCCGCCCATGCCCATTTCCGAGAACCGTTTCCGCAGGACCTCCGCCGCCCCCGTGCTGGCGTGCGTCGTCCTTGGCGTGCTTTTTGCGGTCGGTGGATTTTCTTTCGGGGCCGAGCGCATCGTGCGCTTCGAAGGCTTGCGCTCGGTGGGCGAGGACCGGGCCCTCGAGTGGATCGGTTCGCAGCTCCAGTTCGTCGAGTCGGCGGGGGTCAGCCCCGCACGCGCCGACGATCTCGCCTTCTTCCTCGAGAACGCGATGCGGCAGGAAGGCTACCGCGACGCCACCGTCGATTGGCGGGTCGAGGGGCAGGGCGAAGGCGCCAGGATCGTGCTGGTCGTCTCCGAGGGCAGTTCGATGCTGCTCGGGACGATCTCCGTCGAGGGCAACGAGGCGCTCGAGGACGAAGCCGTCGTCGAGCTGCTCACCGCCGCGACCCGCAAGCGGCTCAAGCGGGGGCCCGAAGACGAAATCCCCTTCGTGCGCGAGGATCTCGACCGCGGGCGCTCCGGCATCGTCTCTTTCTACTCGCAGCTCGGCTACCGCGACAGCAGCGTCGAAATCGAGGAATCGGCCGGCGCCGGCGCAGTGGACCTCGCCGTGAGCATCGACGAGGGCCTGCGCAGCCGGGTGCGCGACGTGCTGTTGCCCGAGCCGCCCGACCCGGTCCTCGGCGGGGTGCTCGAGTCGATCCGCGGTGAATTCCGGAACCGGGTCTTCTCGGCGGAGATGAAGAGGAACCTAACCTCGCGCATCCGGGCGGCCGCCGTCGATGGCGGCTACTACCACGCGAAGATCACCTCGGATCCCGTCGAGGCGGGGGAGGGCGGGGGCGAGCGCGTCCTCGACCTGCTCGTCGAGGCGGACTGGGGCGAGCCGGTCTCCGTTTCGCAGGTCCGCGTCGGCGGCAACGCGAAGGTCCGCACCGAGTTCTTCGAGCGGCATTTCTCCCGGATCGTCGACAAGCCCTACTCGCCCACCCAGGCGAACGAAGCGGTCCACGAGCTGCTCAGGACCGGGGCCTTCGAGACGGTCCGCACCGAGGTGGCGCCCCTCGACGGAGGCGACTACGCTTTCGACGTGGCGGTGGAGGAGAGTCCTTCGCGCGTTCTCGGCATCTACGGCGGTTTCACCAACTTCGAAGGTCCCATCGGGGGCTTCGAATTCCGGCAGCTCAACCTCTTCGGCCTCGTGCGCCAGCTCGACGCCGCCATCGAGTTCACCCAGCGCGGGGCCCGCGGTCTCATCGACTATACCGACCCGTGGTTCCTCGGCACCGCCAACCAGTTCAGCGCGGGCCTCTTCGCGGTGAACCGGCTGGAGCGCGGCTACGAGAAGTTCCGCACCGGCGGGCGATACGAGCTGAGAAGGCATTTCGGGCAGCGCAAGCGCGACTCCATCGCCTTTTTCGGCGAGGCGGCCTACACCGACGTTCACAAGGCGGTCATCGCTCCCGTCTTTCTCGGCGACAGGAGCTACTTCACCCACCAGCTCGGGGTCTCCTTCACCCACGACCGGCGCGACGACCCCGCCCGGCCGAGGAAGGGCTACATCGCCCAGGCGTCGGTTGCCGCCGCCACCTCCGCCTTCGGTAGCGAGATCGAATACCTGCGCTCGACCGGGCGCCTTGGCTTCTACCTGCCGGTGGCCGGGAACACCCTGCGCTTCGGCGCCCGCGCCGGCATCATTTCCCCGATCGGAGACACCGACGAGATTCCCATCGACCTGCGCTTCCTCACCGGCGGCCCCTTCAGCGTGCGCAGCTTCCAGGAGCGCGCCCTCGGGCCCATCGACCCGACCAGCGGACATCCCATCGGCGGCGCCTTCCACACCGACTTCACCGTCGAATACGAGGTGCCTGTCGGTCTCGTCGACGGCTTGAGCCTCGTGCCCTTCGCCGATGCGGGGAACCTGATCTTCGACTCTAGCGACGCCAGCTTCGACAACATGCGCTACGCCGTCGGTCTCGGGCTGCGCTACGCCACCCCCATCGGCCCGCTCCGCGCCGAATACGGCTACAACCCCGACCGGCGCCAGGGGGAACCCCAGGGCACCTTCCACATCGGCTTCGGAACCGGCTATTGAGGCAGCCCTGGCGGAGGACACGGTTTCGGAAACTTGAAGAGGTGGGAGGTCTTGGCCCTATAAATATGAAAATTATTATTTTTATTGCATTTTCAGTTTGGATCGCTAGATTCTCACCGTTGCGGAGCGTCGCAGGCCCGCGCCCATCCGGGCGGGAGGCACTGTCCGGTCCGCCCTACAGGCAGTAACCGCGCCCGCGGGATCCCTCCCGTGCGGAACCCTTGCAAAGCTTGCCGAAGCCGACCGTATCCCATGCGTCCGAACCGTACAGCCCGCCGTCTCCAGCGAGGATCCGTCCTCATTGAGATCGCGATGAGCTACGCGACGCTCGTGATCGTTGCGCTAATGAGCCTCAAGGCCGCCGTCAACGCCACCTTCGGCCAGGCCTGGACGGTGAAGCAGACCATGTCCGACGCCTTCATCACGCGCGAGTCGGCCCTCGCCTCCCGCATTCCCTTCGACACCGCAACCACGAACGGATCCCCCTGGGCTCTCCACCCCGGCGTCTCGACTTCGGTCGTGACGATCGGACGGCTCCCCGGCGGAACGCCAGTCACCGCCACGCTCCACCGCACCCGTATTCCCGACCCCAACAATCTGCCTACCGCAGGCGGCTCCGGCAACGCCCTGACCAATCCGGCCGAGACCGAGGCCTGGAGCCTCCAGTCGATCCTCGTATACCAAGTGGCCGAAAAGACCTACTACAAGTCGCGGACCGTGCTCCGCAACCGCTGATGAGATTTCGGAACCAGCGCCGCAGGAGCCTCGGCTTCACCCTCGTGGAGATGACCCTCGCCATCTTCCTGAGCCTCGGCGTGGCCAGTGCGGTGAGCGTGCTGCTGCAGCAGCAGATTTCCTTCACCCGGATCTTCGGGACCTACCAGTTCCTGCGCGAGGAGGCCCCGCAGATCAACACGCTGCTCTCGACCCTCGTGGGCGAGGCCGACAGCTACCGCATCTACGGAAGCCTCGGCAACGCGATGTCCTCCACCGCCGCCGTCCGCACCGGCGGTCGGGCCCTGCGCCTGCGCTTTCGCAACCCCGACGGCTCCAGCGCCTTCGGCATCGTTAGCTTCGAAGCCGCCGACGAGGGACAGCAGCTCAATTTCTACTACCGCCCCGCCAACGAGAGCGCGTGGCCTTCCGAGCCCTCGTGGACGATTTCCTCGCGGCCCGCCCTCGTCGATTTCTCCAACGACACCGGCATCCTCCTCATCACCGTCACCGGCCCCAACGACGAGGAAATCACCTACGCGGGCAATCCGAAATGAAGATCCGACCGCATTTCCGAAAAAACGGCGAGAAGGGCTACGCCACCCTTGCCCTCGTTTCCTCGGTTTCCATCGTGATCTTCGGCGCGATGATCTACACGATCATGGGCAGCGTCCGCAGCCTCGACGCCCAGGCGCGCGCCCAGGTCAAGCAGGACTTCCGGCAGAAGGAGGATGCCATCCTCAACGCTCTCGTCCACATCGTGCCGAACAAGGCCATCGGGGCCATGATGCAGGGATCGGCCGACAACCCCGGCGACTACAACTGGGACGCCATCTTCCGCGAGGCGCTCACGCTGGCCCACGCCGAGCAGTCGGTCAGTCCCCAGATCATCAACTCGCTCGGGCTCGGTGCCGCGATTTCCGGAAACTCCGGCGACATGCCCTACGCCAACGTCTCGGACTTTGTCAACGCCCCGGTGGGCACGCCGGCGGGCGGCAGCAACCGGGTCAACGGAGGCAACGTGTGGGAAAGCCTCATGCTCTCAGACCCGCGCATCGCCTCGCGCGTTCCCGCCGCACTCGCGCTCACTCAAGCAAACTACCTTCTCGACAAGGATTACCCCATCGTCTCTTTCGCGAAGAGCTACACGGCATCCCACACCAAGGGACTCGGCCTCTCCCCGAACCTCTACCCTCTCTACAATCTCATCCAGTATCCCGACGTGCGCTTCGGCTACAAGCGTCCCGGCGAGCTTTTCGTGGCGAAGCGCAACTGGTGGGTCTTCTCGCTGGAGTTCGGGTCGCACAATACCGGAGCCACCGGCATTCCTCCGGTGCGCCGCGACTACGTCCTCTCCATCTACGAGATTCCCTCGCAGGTGCCGCTCTCGGCGTCGGCGCTGCTCGATGTCGGTCGCTTCGCCGACGGGGCCGAGTGGGAGAATGTCGAGATGGAAGGCGGCATCGTCGCCGAGCGGCTTCGGACCCAGGGCACCGTCGCCATCAGCAACGGAGTCGTCTCGGCACGGCGTTCGCTCGACCTCGCCGGCCAGACCCTCGTCGACGGAACCGCGCTCCGCAGCGATTTCGACGAACTCGGAGCACGCGAGGGAATGGCCATCGGCGACGTCAACGAGACCGTCAGCGACAGCGATTTCTACAATGCATCCCTCGGCGGAAACGTCGGGCGGGTCGCCTTCATCCCCATCAACCGCGGCGACGACACCCTGCTGAGAGTGGGCGACGGTGCCAGATCCGAACGGATTTCGCAGACCGGGTGGAACCACTACAGCATGGCCGGCCGCCAGGCCCAGATGGTGGTCCGCATCATGAACTGTCCCTCGATCAACAACCAGACCCCCACCCAGATCCGCCTCACCTACCGGAATTCGAGCAACGGAAACACCAACATCAACTACTTCAGAGGTTCGAACTGGCCCACCGAGCTGCAGCCCGGCGGCGAGGAGTTTCCTTTCCAGACGGCCACCCTTGAGAATACCCGCATCGCCCTCGTCGTCCACCTCGACCGCCTTTCCGACTTCGTAGCAGGACTGCCGAACACTGGAGGAATCGAGGAGAACAATTCGCTCTACATTGAACCGAGACCGAACCATTTGCGGGTCCGTCCGCCGTCGTTTCCCTCGAACGATCCCGACCTCGTCGTCTCCTTTCGGGGCGGACAGGATCTCTCGGCCTACACTGCTGGCTTGTCCCTCGTCTCCCGCTACCGGGTCTACATCGCCGACACCCTCAACGAAGTC
>SLGN01000375.1 GCA_007123695.1 Verrucomicrobiales bacterium | reverse complement strand
GGGAATCATGGAAGGGTCGGGGTCGGGGGATTCGTGGACGGCGGGACTTTGCCCTCCGAAACCCCCTCGCGCCACTGCGGATTCACGGAATCCTCCGGACGTCTCCGTCGAAACCGTGCGCCCGATGCCGGTTCATCGGTCACCGCCTTCCCCTTCCTCCGGATCGCGCGCAAAGGGCGATTCGCTCGTCTCGCGTGCGAGTTCGCCCACCACTCGCGGGGCGTCGCGTTCGAGCAGGAGGATCTCGAGGCTGACGGGAAGGCTGGCGCGGCGGTATTCCTCGACGAGCGAGGGGCCGAAGTCGGCCAGGACGCCGCCGGTGGCGGGGAAAAGGTAGAAGCGGTTGCGCTCCAGGAGCACTGCGTGGATGCGGTCGCCGAGGGTCTCGCGGAAGCGCTCGCGCAGCTTGGGGGAAAGGATCGCGCTGGTGAGAAAGGGGTCGGGGTCGGCGACGATGGCGTAGAGCACGACGCCACGATGGTCGCGCACGAGCTTGGGCTTGATCCGCGAGGCGATGTCGTCGGCGAGGGCGAGCGCGGTCGGGTAGAAGCGGTCCCAGTCCATGCCGCGCTCTTCCCAGACCGCACCGGTGTAGGGCCGCACGCCGAAGTCCCATTCGTAGTGGGCGGCCATGCGCGTCTTCCGCGCGCCCGCCAGCGGCCCGACGACGCCGAAATCCTCGAAGGCGCCCCCGAAGATGATGCCGATGCGGCGCGCCGGGGCATCGGCAGGTTCCGCCGCGGCTTGGGCGGCAGGTTCCGCCGCAGGTTCCTCTGCGGGGGCGGGGTCGGTCGTCTGCGCCGCCACAGCGAGGGGGAACCCGGCAGCAAAGGCGGCGAGGGCGGAGAGAAGGACTGCGGGAATTCCGTTTGCCATCGGACGCGGAAGGGCTTCGGTGGATGTTTCCAACCTAAACGCGGATGATCACATTTCTAGAAGGAACCCTCGAGGAGAGCTGGCCCGGCCGACTCGTCGTCAAGGCCGGGGGCGTCGGCTACGAAGTGCTCGTGCCCCTTTTCGGCGACGAGGTCTTCGGCCAGGTCGGGCAGGACACCCGGGTGCTGACCCACCACCACATCCGCGAGCAGGAGCAGACGCTCTACGGCTTTCCCGACGAGGAGGCCCGCGACCTTTTCCGCCTGCTCATCCTGCACGTCTCCGGCGTCGGGCCGAAGGTGGCCATGGCCATCCTCAGCGGCATGGCGGCGGCGGATTTCAAGGAGTGCGTGGTGCGCGGCGACATCGCCTCGATTTCGAAGATCCGCGGGCTCGGGAAAAAGACGGCCGAGCGCATCGTGCTGGAACTCGGCGACAAGGTGGGGGTGAAGGACGCGTGGCGCGACCAGGCCGCGCGAGCCACCCTCGCGCCCGAGACGGCGGCGAAGAACGACGCCCTGCTCGCGCTGATCTCGCTGGGATACAAGCAGGCCGAGGCGCAGAAGGCCATCGACCGGCTGCCGGAGGACGTGGCCACGCCCGACGGCATGCTGCGCGCCGCGCTGCGGCTCCTCCAGGGATGAGTTCGCCGCCTCCCGAAGCGCCGCGTCCGACGGGCGACTGGAACCGCAAGGCCGAGCGCGTCCGCGCCGCCCTGCCCGAGCGAGGGCTCTTCGCGGAAAAGGAGTGGCGCGTCTCGCCCGAGCCCTTCGTGCTCTCGGCGGCCGAGGCCCGCCGCCTCGAGGCGCTCGGCCCGCTGCTGCTGCGCTACCAGCGCGCCTGCGACCTGCTCTACCGGCGCAGCCGCGGCGGCAGCCTGGCCCCCTGGCTGGCCGCCTACCTCGACCGGGGCAAGCCCGACCGTCTCCTCGACGCGGGTCTCGCCCGCGGCGTGCTCGGCGAGACCGCCCGCGTGATCCGGCCCGACCTGATCCTGACGCCGGATGGCTTCTGCGCCACCGAGCTCGACTCGGTCCCCGGCGGCATGGGGCTGACGGCGTGGCTCGGCGAGGTCTACGCCTCGCTCGATCCCGCGCACCGCATCGTCGGCGGACCGCACGGCATGGCCGAGGGCTTCGCCTCGATCTTTCCCTCCGGCGGGGCCGACCTGCTCGTGTCGCGGGAATCGGCCGGCTACCGGCCCGAGATGGAATGGCTCGCGGACCGCCTGCCCGCGTCGGGTGGCCCCTGGGGCGTCGCCGACGCCGAGTCCTACGCCGTCGCGGGCCGCTCCGTCTACCGTTTCTTCGAGCTCTTCGACCTGCCCAACATCGGCTCGGCGGATTCCCTGATGGACGCGGCGGCACGCGGCGAGATCCAGGTCACGGCGCCCTTCAAGCCCTGGCTCGAGGAAAAGCTCTGGTCCGCGCTGTTCTGGTCGCTGCCCCTGCGCGCCACCTGGCACCGCGAGCTGCGCGAGTCGAACTGGCGGCGACTCGGCGAGATCTTTCCTCGCAGTTGGGTCGTCGAGCCCACCGAGGTGCCGCACCACGCCGCGCTGCCGGGGCTGGAGATCGGGAGCTTCGCCGAGCTGAAGTCCTTTTCCCAGAGCGAGCGCGGGCTCGTGCTGAAGATGAGCGGCTTCCACGAGCGCGCCTGGGGCAGCCGCAGCGTCACCGTGGGGCAGGACGTGCCGCAGGCCGAGTGGGCCGCCGCCGTGGACGAGGCGCTCGCCTCCTTCGAGACGGCGCCCTACGTGCTGCAGCGCTTCCGCCCCGGCCGCCTCGTGAGCCATCCGTGGTGGAACGAGGAGACCGGCCGCATCGAGACGATGGAGGGCCGGGTGCGCCTCTGCCCCTACTACTTCGTCTCGGCCGCCGACGGCTCGGTGCGCCTCGGCGGCGTCCTCGCCACAATCTGCCCGGCCGACAAGAAGATCCTCCACGGCATGCGCGAGGCCATTCTGGTGCCGTGCCGCATCGGGGGGTGAACCTTTGCGCGGCGCGTACGGTGGGGGCGGATGCGGTCCCGGAACGGGGCGGGAGGCGTAAAGAATTTTCTGCACGAAAATGAACGACTCCGACACCCTCCCGCCCGGGCCCATCCATCTGCGCCCCGCCGCCGAGCGCGGCCATGCGAACCACGGCTGGCTCGATACTTGGCACAGCTTCAGCTTCGCGAACTACTACGATCCCGCGCACATGGGCTTCCGCAGCCTGCGGGTCATCAACCAGGACCGCATCGCGCCGGGAGCGGGCTTCGGCACCCATCCCCACCGGGACATGGAGATCTTCAGCTACGTGCTGGAGGGCGCCCTCCAGCACGCCGACAGCATGGGCAACGAGCGCGTGCTGCAGCCCGGCCAGATTCAACTGATGAGCGCCGGCTCGGGCGTGACCCACAGCGAGTTCAACCCCTCGTCGGACGAGGGCACCCACCTGCTCCAGATTTGGATCGAGCCCAGCGCCAAGGGTCTCGTCCCCGCCTACACCGAGTGGCATCCGCAGTCAGGGCCGGCCCCGGCCAAGACTCTCGTGATCTCTCCCGACGGCCGCGACGGCTCCGCCACGATCCGGCAGAATGCCTTCGTCCACCGGCTCCTCCTGCCGCCGGGCGGCTCTGCCGCGCACGACCTCGCCGAGGGGCGCGGGCTCTGGGTCCAGGCCATCCGCGGCGGGCTCCGCGTCGGCGGCGTGCCCCTGGCTCCGGGCGACGGCGCCAGCGCCGAAGCGGCCGGGACCTACGTCTTCGCCGCCGGCGAAGAACCCGTCGAAGCCCTCGTCTTCGATCTGGCGTAGGAGCGGACGCAGGCACGCGAGCATCGGCGGGGTGGGGAGGCGCGAAAAGCCTCTTGGCAAGAGCCCGTTTCGTCTTACGATTCCCGCATGACGGATGCGACTGCGGCGCCTCCCGCGATCGGCGTGATCGGCGGGTCGGGACTCTACGGAATCGAAGGTTTCTCCGAGGCCGAAGAGGTCCTCGTCGAGACGCCCTTCGGAGCGCCTTCCGACGCCATCGTGCGGGGCCGGTTCGCCGGGCGCACCGTCTGCTTCCTGCCCCGGCACGGTCGCGGGCATCGGCTGCTTCCGAGCGAGCTGAACCACCGCGCCAATCTCTGGGCGCTGCGTTCGCTCGGGGTCCGCTGGATCGTCGCGGTCACCGCCGTCGGCTCGCTGAAGGAGGAATACGCCCCGCGCGACATCGTGCTGCCCGACCAGTTTTTCGACCGCACCAGCCAGCGCCGCGACCACACCTTCTTCGGCGAGGGCATCGTCGCCCACGTCGGCTTCGCAGATCCGGTCTCGGCGGGCCTGCGGCGGCTGCTCCTCGAGGCGGCGCAGGAACTCGGACGGACGGTCCACGACGGCGGCACCTACGTCTGCATGGACGGCCCCGCCTTCTCCACCCGGGCCGAATCCGAGACGAACCGCCGCCTCGGCTTCGACCTCATCGGGATGACGAACCTGCCCGAAGCCAAGCTCGCCCGCGAGGCCGAGATCGCCCTCGCCACCCTCGCCATGGTGACCGACTACGACTGCTGGAAGACCGACGAAGACGCCGTCAGCGCCCACGCCGTCGGTGGCCACGTGCAGGCCAACGCCGCCACCGCCAAGGCGGTGCTGGAAAAAGTCATTCCCCGCATCCCGGCCGAGGCCGACTGGCCCGAGCACCGCTCCCTCGACGGGGCGCTCTTCACCGACCGCGACCGCTGGCCCGAGGAGACTTGCAAAAAGCTCGCTCCCATTCTTGAGAGATTTTTAAATAGTTGAGAAATCTTTCCTATCCGAGTTGCAAGTTTGTAAAATTTTCCCGATAATCCGGGGTTTCCTTCCTCAACCGAATCGCTCCGCCGTGAAGACCCGCTTTTCCCGCCGTCACGCCCTCCTGCTTTGCGGGGCCGCGCTCGCTCCGTCGTGCAACACGACGCAGCAGCAGAAAAGGAAGGGCCGCTCTGCGTCCGCCACCAAGCCCGAGCAGGCCGAACCGGTCCCCGAGGCTCTGCCCCGGTCGACGGGCACGAAGGATTCCTACAACCGCGTCGGCACCAGCCTGCCGTACCTCGCCCTGACCTTCGACGACGGACCCCATCCGGTGCACACTCCGCGTCTGCTCGACATCCTCAAGCAGCGCGACGCCAAGGCCACCTTCTTCGTGATCGGCGGCAACGCGAGGCGGCATCCCGACATCATGCGCCGCATCGTCGGCGAGGGGCACGAGGTCGCCAACCACACCGCCACCCATCCCGCTCTCTCGAAGCTCTCCGACGACGCGGTGCGCCGCGAGCTGCGGCTCTGCCACGACGCCATCGCCTCCACCGCCGGGGTCGAGCCCCGCACCATGCGCCCCCCCTACGGCGCCATCACCGCCTCGCAGAAATCCTGGATCCGGCGCGAATTCGGCTACCCCACCATGATGTGGTCGGTCGATCCCCTCGACTGGAAGCGGCCCGGATCCTCCGTCGTCGCTTCGCGCCTCGTCTCCGGCGCCTCGTCCGGGGGCATCCTGCTCGCCCACGACATCCACGAGGGCACCATCTCCGCCATGCCCTCGACCATCGACCAGCTCGCCGGGCGCGGCTTCCGCTTCGCCACCGTGACCGAACTCATCGCGATGGAGGGTCGCGCCTGAGACCCGGGCCCGCCTTCGCCCCCTTGCCGGCTTTGCCCGCCTTTGCGCCCTTTCCCCGCGGCTCGGGAGCGGGGGCCTCGTAGCCCGCCGGATACGCCATCTGAGCGAACTCCGCCGAGAGCCGGTTCCATTCCGCGACGAGTTCGTCGAGCCGTCCGCCTTCCGCAGCGGAGAGATCGGTCGATTCGTCGCGGTCGCGGACGAGGTCGTAGAGCTCCCACGCGCCGCCCTTTTCCTGCACCGCCTTCCAATCGCCCCGGCGGATCGCCTTGTGCCCGTCGTGATGCCACCAGATCGAGTCGTGGATGGGCTCTCCGTCGCCCGCGAAGACCGGCACGAGACTGCGCCCGTGGATCGGAGGGGAATCGGCCCGGGCTTCGGCCCCGGCCAGCTCGAGGACGGTGGCGAAAAGATCGACGACATGCCCCGGCGTGGTGCGCAGCCCCCCGGTCTCGGCGATTCCCGCCGGCCACGAGACGACCAGGGGCGTGGAGATGCCGCCCTCGTGCGTCCACGTCTTGTGCCGTCGGAAGGGAGTGTTCGAGACCGTCGACCAGCCCGGCCCGAGACAGAGGTAGGTGCCCGCCGACCCCGGCGGCAGGTCCGGATCGTGCCCGTCGTCGCGCACCATGATTTCCGCGCTCGCCCCGTTGTCGGAAAGGAAGATCACCACGGTGTCGTCGCGCAGGCCGAGTTCCCCGATGCGGTCGAGGACTCGCCCGACCTCGATGTCCATGCGGTGGACCATCGCCGCGTGGATCGCCATCTTGCGCGCCTGGAAGGCCCTTTGCCCATCGGTCAGCTCCGACCAGGGCAGCGGCCGGCCGACCTCCCCCGGGCCGAGGATTTCGAAAGCCTCGGGGAAATGGTAGGGCGGCCCCAATCCGCGCTCGGGTTCGGATAGCCGCCCCCCGAGGATGCCGAGGGCCTGCATCCGATCCCATCGTGCCGCCCGCACCGCCTCCCAGCCGGCGTCGTAGGCCGTCTCGTAGAGCGCGATGTCCTCCGGCAGGGCGTGCAGGGGAAAATGCGGAGCGGCGAAGGCGAGGTAGTGGAAGAAGGGCGTGCCGGCGTGGTCGCGGACATGCTCCTCCAGCGTCTCGATCACGTGGTCGGCCAGGGCCACCGTGCCGTAGTAGCCCGAGCCCTCCTCCACCGGCGGCAGCTTCTCGTCGTCGCGGAAGTGGACCTGCGGATTGAAGTAGCGGCCCTGGTCGCGCAGGTAGTAGGACCGGTCGAAGCCCTCCGCCAACGGCATGCCGTCGATGTGCCATTTGCCAGTGTGGTAGGATCGGTAGCCCGCCCCCGCCAGCAGCCGCGGCAGCAGCACGGCCCACTCGGGACGCGGGTTGCGGTCGCCGCCCCCGCCGCGACCGTCGGCGTCGGCGTCGCGGCGGATCTGCTGCGCGTAGTAGCCCGTCAGCAGCGAGCCCCGCGTCGGCCAGCATCGCGAGGTGTTGTAGAATTGGGTGAAGCGCAGCCCGCTCTCCGCCAACGAATCGATCCGGGGCGTGGCGATTTCGCCGCCGTAGCAGCCGAGGTCGGAGAAACCGAGGTCGTCCGCGAGGATCAGCAGCACGTTCGGCTTCGGCGCGGCGGCCGCGAAAAGGAGCGAAGCCGCTCCGAGGACGAGGCCGGGCAAGCGGGCGGGGCGGGGGAGCTTGTCTATCATTGGAGGACTGGGGTGGGGGCGTCGATCGCGGGCGCGGCGGCGGCCTGTTCCGGCTTCTCGCGGAACCGGGCGCCGACCGCACCGGACAGGGAACGGCGGGGCGGAGAAAGCGCAAGG
>SLGN01000219.1 GCA_007123695.1 Verrucomicrobiales bacterium | reverse complement strand
AGTTTCACCACTGAGAATTAAAATCATGAGAACAGCACGCCTTTTGGGGGTCGGCAGAGCATTCTACCATGTCATTTCCCGCGTCGTCGACCGGCGCATGGTCTTTCAAGCGAAGGACAAGGAAATCTTCCGCAGGATCCTGCGCAACCAGGAGGCTTTCTCGGGGGTGCGGGTGATCACGTATTGCCTCATGGACAACCACTTTCACCTGCTGCTGGAGGTGCCGGACCGGGAGGAACTTGCTCCGCTGGACGAAGCGGGGCTGCTGGAGGTGCTGCCCCTGCTCTACGACGAGGACACCGTCGAGGGAGTTCGCCAGGAGCTGGAACGGGCCCGGCTGGCAGGGGACGAGCGATGGCACAAGGAAATCCTCGACCGCCACGAGAAACGGCGGGGCAGCCTCGCCCACTTCATGAAGGCGCTGAAGCTAAGGGTGAGCTTCTACATGAACAAGCGTCTCGGACGGGTTGGAACGCTCTGGGAAGAACGCTACAAGAGCGTGCTGATCGAGGACAGCGAGGCGGCGCTGCTGACGGTGGCGGCCTACATCGACCTGAATCCTGTCCGCGCTGGCATGGCGGCGAAACCGGAGGACTACCGCTGGTGCGGCTACGGCGAGGCGGTCGGAGGCGGTCGGCGTGCGGCGCTGGCCCGCGAAGGGCTGGGACGGGCGCTGGACGAGGCGCTGCGGGACTCGGGCTTCCGTCACAACTGGGAGCGGACCCTGACGCGCTACCGGGTGCTGCTCTACGAAGAGGGCCGGGCGGTGGCGGGCGACGAGCAGCGCGGCGAGCCGGGACGGCTGGGAATGGCGTCTGAAGAGGTCGAGGCGGTGGTGAATTCGGGCGGGAAGATGAGTCTGGGCGAGGCGCTGCGGCATCGGGTGCGCTATTTCTGCGACGGGGCGGTGCTGGGTAGCGCGGAGTTCGTCGACGGGGTCTTCGAGCGGGAGAAGGCGAAGGGGAGGCGCTTCGGCGGGAAGCGGAAGACAGGCGCGCGACGAATGCGCGGGGCGGACTGGGGAGAGCTGCGGGTGCTGCGGGATTTGCAGAAGGATGTGATGGGGAAGTAGGGGTTGGATGATGCCCGGCACCAGGCTCGGGCCGTTTTCGGCTCGCCATGGAGGCTGGAGTTTGCTACCCTTGGCGTGCGATGAAACGGAACTGCCTTCTGCTCGCCCTCCTTCTCGCCGCCCCGCCGGTCGGCGCGATTCCCAACGTTTTCTTCGGCAACGGCGCCGGGATTCCCATCATCCCGGCCTTTCCCCGCTTCAGAGCGGACCTCACCGAGGACTTCCTCGACGAGGGGAACTGGCAAGCCCAGGAATTCCCGGGACCCTGGCGCGACGAGCCAGCGCTGGAGGGCGAGACCGCCCGCCGCATGGAGGCCGTGCCCATGGCCTTCGGCGAGGTGCCGATGTCGGTCGCCGCCTTCGGTGATTCGGGCGGAGTGCGCGAGCTCGTCATCTCCTTTCTCGACGCGGGCCTCTACTTCGGATACCACTACGGCGGCGAGCAGTCCCGCGAGGAGCGCGAAGCGGGCCGCGCGCGGCGCCAGGAGTTCTCGCAGCTCCACAAGGGCCTCAGCCGGCGTCTGTCCGACCGGCTCGGAAAGGGTTGCGGACGGGGCGTCGCGGGCAGCATTGGGAGGACCTCGGTCTTGCGGTCCGAATTCGTCGAATACCGATGGGAAGGCTTCGTTCTCCGGCTCGTGGCCCGCCCCGACCATTCCGTGGCCCTGCACATCTACCGCGCCGGGAGCGAGCCCCGCAGTTTCGTCGATGAGGAGTTCGCCGAGATGGGAAGGCGCGACCGCGCCGCGAAATTCGCCGCCGCTGTCGAACGGAGCGGCGACGGCGAGCTGGTCATCCGCGGGCTGCCCATGTGCACCCAGGGCGAGACGCCCTTCTGCGGAGTCCACTCCCTCGCCATGGCTTCTCGCTATCTCGGACTGACTGCCTCGCCCAACGATCTCGCCGGCAGCGCGGGCTTCAAGAACACAGGGAGCGCAGCCGGCAGCAAGCTGGTCGATCTCTACCGCGCGGTGGGGAGCGAGCTCGGGATGCGCGTCAGCGTCGCGCCCAGCTTCGACCGCTCCCGGGTGCTGCGCTCGCTCGAGGCCGGAGTGCCCGTGGTCGTGTGGCGCAGGGTCTCGTTGGAGCGCGAGATCGCCCACCGGCGGCTCGCCGAGGCGCGGAAGGAGGACCCTTCCCTCGCTCCGCCCGCCCTTTCTGCCGCCGAAATCGGCGCCCTCCCGCCGAAAGGAGCCCGGGGCACGCCGTCCCATGCCTCGGTCCTGACCGGGTTCAGTCCGGAAACCGACACCCTCGTCTATGCCGAGCCGTGGGGCGAGGACACCCGAGACCGGCGCATGCGGATCGAAGAGATGGAGGCGACGGCCTACGCCGCCTTTTTCTTCAAGCTGTAGCCGGGATCCCCTGGGGCCGATGCCGGCGCGGCGGACGGTTCCGCCCGGCCCTCGGGCAATCGATGCCACGGAAACGAAGGATTGACCCCGGGGCGGGGCCGGCCTAGCATCGGATCCGTGAATTCGCTCGAAGACCTCGTCCGCGCCGCCAACGAGTGGCTTTCCCTCGACAGCGTCCCCGATTTCCCGGGAGCCCTCAACGGACTGCAGCTCGAAAACTCGGGCACCGTCGCCAAAGTCGCCGCCGCCGTCGATGCCTGTCTCCCCGTCGTCGAGATGGCCTGCGCGTCGGGCGCCGACCTCCTCGTCGTCCACCACGGTCTCTTCTGGCAAGGGGCGCAGCGGATCGAGGGGGCACTCTACCGGAAGCTCAAGCTCGCCATGGAGCACGATCTCGCCATCTATTCCGCCCATCTCCCGCTCGACGTGCATCCGGAGCTGGGAAACAACGCCCGCCTCGCCGCCGCGCTCGGCTTCGGAGGGCAGGGCCGGCCTTTCGCCCCGTGGAAGGGCCACGACCTCGGACTGCGGATTTCCTGCGACCTTGAGCGCGACGCATTCCTCGATCGCGTCGCCGAGGCGGTCGGCACCACGCCCATGCTCGCGCCGGGCGGACCGGCCCGCGTTCGCGAGCTGGGAATCGTCACCGGCGGTGCGGGCTCCCAGATTCACGAGATCGCCGGCTCGGGCATCGACACTTTCCTCACCGGCGAAGGGCCCCACTGGAGCTACACCGCGGCCGAGGAATTGGGGGTCAACCTCGTCTTCGCAGGCCACTACGCCACCGAGACCTTCGGGGTCAAGGCCCTCGCGGAGCGGTGGGCCGCCGAGTTCCCCGGTCTCGAGGTCACCTTCCTCGACCACCCCACCGGACTTTAGCCCGCATTTCTCACAACCCTTCTGCTGCGACTTGCTGCGGCCCGCCCCCGCTTCGTTCCGCCCCGGATTTCCCTTGGACGGTATGTAATCATACAGCCCGGCGGGAAATCCGGACCGCGCCTCGCGGGGACGCATCCTCGCGGTGTCTCGCGACGAAGGGGTGTGAGAAATGCGGGCTCAGGAAACCGCTGGATCGCCGCCGCGCGAAACGTGGCGGCGCTACTCCTTCCACGGCAGGAAGGGGGCGAGGGTCCGCGCGTCGGCGGCGTCGTAGCCGTAGACGTCGCGTCCCGTGACGAGGAGCGGGCGCCCGCTGCGGGAGCTGCGCGGAAAGGTCGTGAAGTAGGTGATGTAGACGTTGATCCCACCGCTCACCCCCATCCCGCGGTTGACGTGGTTGGCCATCGCGGCGCGAGCCTCCTCCAGCGTCATTCCCTTCGGACTGAAGACCCATTCGGCCAGTTCGTCGGGCTTCTCCAGGCGGATGCAGCCATGGCTGTGGTCGCGCTTGGAGTGGGCGAAATACTCCTTCCACGGCGTGTCGTGCATGTAGATGTTGAAGGAATTGGGGAAGAGGAACTTCACGTAGCCGAGGGCGTTTTCCGGCCCGGGGCGCTGGCGCAGCAGGAAGCGGCCCTGCGCCACGCCTTGGAGAGCTTCGGGCGAGAGGGAGACGGGACCGCCGCCGGAATCGACGATCTCGTAGTTGTTGCTCCCGAGGTAGCCCGAATCCTCCTCGATGCGAGGGATCAGCTCCTTCTTCGCAATGCTCGGCGGCACATTCCAGTATGGGCCGAAGACGACCTCCTGGAGCCGGTCCCGGAAGATCCGGGTGCGCTGCGATTCCGGGTCCGCCTTGCCGTGGACGATGCGCATCGACTTGGCGAGATAGTCGTTCGCCTCGAAGAGATGCAGTTCGGCGCAGGGCAAATTCGCCAGCAGATAGCGGTCGCCGAGGCGGCCCGGCATCAACCTCGCGCGGTGCAGGTTCAGAACGACCGACCGGAAGCGGGCGGGAGCGTTCACGTTCAGGTAGCGCCACGAGGCCGGACCGAAGATGCCGTCGGGCTCCAGGCCGTAGTCCATCTGGAAGGCGATGAGGGCTCCGGTGACTTCCGGCGTCAGCGAAGAGATCGTCGCGGCATGCTCGGGCGCCATGTTCAGGTAGCCGCGGTCGATGAGGTGCGCCGCGATGGCTGGCGCGCCCGGGTAGAATTCGCCCGGTCTCCCCGGACCGACGTGCTCGGGATCGGGGATCTGCGGGAGCCCGGAATACCGCAGCATCGCCTCGTAGGCCTTTGGATAGGCCGCGACCAGCTCGCGGTAGATCCAGTTCTTCGGGGCCATCGTCGCCATCGATCGCTGCAAGTCGAAGGGGCGCAGCGCGCTCGCCGTAACGAGATCCCCCACGATCGATTCGATGGAACGGTCGTCCGAGCCCGGAGTGTCCCCCAGATCCCAGTCCGGCCAGAGCCTGTCCGGCGCCACTGCGCCGATGCGGATGTGGAGGGCGGCGTCGCAGAACGCGACCGCCATCGCGAGGTCGGGCGCCGCCACCGGTCCCTCGCCCGCTCGCGCCACAAGCGATTCGGGATCGAGCGCGAGCAATCCCGGGAGGGCGTTCCTCTTCAGCTCGTCGGCCAGTCCCCGGTGAAAGCTTTCCCTCGGCACCTCCCCGCCCCAAAAGGGACGAAAGCCACGCTCCGCATACGCCTTCGCCACCGCTGCTGCCGCCAAGTCCAGGAAATGCCGATCCGGGGGGAGCAACCGACGGACCTGCGAGCGAAGGGCAACCTCCTCTGCGCTCGCGGCGTGCTGCGCCTCCGGCACTGCGGGCGGGACTTCGGTCCGCGGAGCGACGGCGACTCCCTCCTCCGGGTCCGCATCGGCGATTTGCGCCCAAGAGGCGGTCGGCAGCAGCAGAGCGCAGCCTGCGACGGCCAGCCGTCGCCAGATGGCGAGGGCGGCGGAGGGAAGGCAGGAGGGAAAAGACGACGTTTCCATGTGAGAGCAGCATCGCGACGATACCCGAGACAGAAGCAACTGACAACGCGAACGGAATCGAGGCTGGAACCGGTTCAGGCACGCCATGGAACCGCTCCAGCCGATCCGTTGGATGCGCCGATTGCGCAGTGACGGGAGAAAACGGGCCGAGATCGCCCGATCAATCCGAGATTTTTCAAAATCCAACGGATTTGACATAGGATTTTTGCGCCGCTGGAAAGGGTTGGAACGATTTTTCGAAAAAAATGCAGAAAAGCGTTTGACCCCCGCAGAAATCCGCCTACATTCACCGCCCGCCCGAAAGAGGGTGGCTCTGAAAAGAAGCCGAGCTGCTTCTGCGCCCCAGGCGTCAGAGATTAAGATCTTTCAGAACATCATGCTGGTTTGGTTGTGCTATCGCGGACACGTCACCGACGGTCGAAGCGGGCAGCAAGCAAGCTAGCGGAAAAGGAAAAGGCTAAATTGTGCGCTGCGCGTGAAGATGAGTAACGCGCAGGACTGGCTCGGATCTTCGAGCCATGTCTACGTCAATTTTCCGTATTAAGAACAACAGCCGCTCCGCAAGGAGCAGCCGCGTTCCGAAAGCGGGATCAAGTTTCTATTCGAAGAGTTTGATTCTGGCTCAGAACGAACGCTGGCGGCGTGGATAAGACATGCAAGTCGAACGGGGAATCTTTGAAGCTTGCTTTGGAGGTTCCTAGTGGCGAACGGGTGAGTAACACGTGAGTTACCTGCCCCGAAGCGGGAGATAGCCCGGAGAAATTCGGATTAATACCCCATGTGATCGAAAGATTAAAGGCGGCGAAAGCTGTCGCTTCGGGATGGGCTCGCGGCCTATCAGCTTGTTGGCGGGGTAACGGCCCAC
Source organism: Verrucomicrobiales bacterium (assembly GCA_007123695.1). Lineage (GTDB taxonomy): Bacteria > Verrucomicrobiota > Verrucomicrobiia > Verrucomicrobiales > DEV007 > Arctic95D-9. The sequence goes on along the minus strand of SLGN01000219.1, from coordinate 1,124 downwards.
CAAGGCGATGACGGGTAGCTGATCTGAGAGGATGATCAGTCACACTGGAACTGAGACACGGTCCAGACACCTACGGGTGGCAGCAGTCGAGAATCATTCGCAATGGGCGAAAGCCTGACGGTGCGACGCCGCGTGGAGGATGAAGGCCCTAGGGTCGTAAACTCCTGTCATCAGGGAGTAAAGGCTCGCGCAGTAACTGGCGAGGGTCCTGATAGTACCTGAAGAGGAAGGGACGGCAAACTTCGTGCCAGCAGCCGCGGTAATACGAAGGTCCCGAGCGTTGTTCGGATTTACTGGGCGTAAAGGGTCCGTAGGCGGCAAGGTAAGTCAGATGTGAAATCCCGGGGCTCAACCCCGGAACTGCATCCGATACTGCCTTGCTAGAGTATTGGAGGGGAGTCTGGAATTCTCGGTGTAGCAGTGAAATGCGTAGATATCGAGAGGAACACTAGTGGCGAAGGCGAGACTCTGGACAATTACTGACGCTGAGGGACGAAGGCCAGGGGAGCGAAAAGGATTAGATACCCTTGTAGTCCTGGCAGTAAACGGTGCACGCTTGGTGTGGGGGGGTTCGACCCCTTCCGTGCCGGAGCTAACGCGTTAAGCGTGCCGCCTGGGGAGTACGGTCGCAAGATTAAAACTCAAAGAAATTGACGGGGACCCGCACAAGCGGTGGAGCATGTGGCTTAATTCGATGCAACGCGAAGAACCTTACCTGGGCTTGACATGCTGGTCGTAGACTTGTGAAAGCTTGTCGTCACTTCGGGTGGACCAGCACAGGTGCTGCATGGCTGTCGTCAGCTCGTGTCGTGAGATGTTGGGTTAAGTCCCGTAACGAGCGCAACCCCTATGAACTGTTGCCAGCGGGTAATGCCGGGGACTCTGTTCAGACTGCTCAGATTAACTGGGAGGAAGGAGGGGATGACGTCAAGTCAGTATGGCCCTTACGCCCAGGGCTGCACACGTGCTACAATGTCCAGTACAATGTGAACCGATACCGCGAGGTGGAGGAAATCCTGAAAACTGGGCTCAGTTCGGATTGTAGGCTGCAACTCGCCTACATGAAGTTGGAATCGCTAGTAATGGCGCATCAGCTACGGCGCCGTGAATACGTTCCCGGGTCT
>SLGN01000145.1 GCA_007123695.1 Verrucomicrobiales bacterium | reverse complement strand
TGGTCGCCTGCGCCATCGTCCACCACGAGCTTTCCGGCGATCGCCCGCCCATCCGCGTGCGCGTCGCCGGCGGCGACACCCTCGAGGTCGACTTCTCCAAGTCCGCGCCCGGAGACTACTCCGGCGTGACCCTTCTCGGGCCCGCCGACTTCACCTTCGCCGGCACCCTCGAAGAAGCCCCCTAACCCAACGCCCGACCCGCCTTTCCCATGTTCGCAGGAGCCCACACCGCCCTCGTCACCCCCTTCGACGACAAGGGCCGGATCGACGCCGACGCTTTCCGGACGATCATCGACCGCCAGTTCGAGAACGGGATCAAGGGAGTCGTCCCCGTGGGCACCACCGGCGAGTCCTCCACCCTGTCCACCGAGGAGCACCAGATCGTCATCGGCATGGCCGTGCGCCAGACCCACAAGCGCGGCCTCGTCATCGCCGGCACCGGGTCGAACTCCACCCGCGAGGCCATCGACCTGACCCAGGCCGCCGAAGAAGTCGGCGCCGACGCCGCCCTCCTCGTCACCCCCTACTACAACAAGCCTTCGCAGGAGGGCCTCTTCCAGCACTACTCGGCCATCGCCCATTCCACCGGCCTGCCGCTGATTCTCTACTCAATCCCCGGCCGCTGCCACATCCAGATCGAAGTCGAGACCTGCGTCCGCCTCGCCGAGGCCTGCCCCAACATCCGCGCCATCAAGGAGGCCGGCGGAGTCACCGAACGGGTCCGTCGGCTCCGCGCCGCCCTGCCCGCCGAGTTCGAAATCCTCTCCGGCGACGATGCCCTCACCGTCGATTTTATGAAGGAAGGAGCTGTCGGCGTCGTTTCCGTCGCCGGAAATCTCGTACCCGGAGCCATGGCCGAACTCGTCTCCGCCATGCTCGAAAGCCGCATCGGCGAAGCCGAGGCGATCCACGCCAAGCACGCACCCCTCTTCAACGCCCTTCTCAAGCTCGACACCAATCCCGTGCCGATCAAGGCTGCCCTCGCCCTCGCCGGCACCTGCCTTTCCAAGGTCCGGCTTCCCATGGTCGAGATGCCCCCGGAGAAGGTCGAGGAGCTCCGCGCCATCCTCACCGAGAGCGGCCTCGTTTGAACGGCCTCGTCTCCCAGGTTGTCCCCTTCCTCGTGCCCGCCTTTCCCTCCACTGCCATGCTCCCTCTTCTCGTCACCGGATTCCGCGGCCGCATGGGCCAGGCCGTCGCCACCGCCATCGGCGAAGATCCCGAAGTCCGCATCGGCGGCGGGATCGATATCGGCGACTCCCTCGAGGAAGCCCTCGGGAAATGCGGGGCCGTCATCGACTTCACCCTGCCCTCCTTCACCAACGAACTCGTCGAGGGCTGCGTCGAGGCCGGCAAGCCCCTCGTCATGGGCACCACCGGGCACGAAGACTCACAGCTCGACCTCATCCGCGAAGCTTCCCGAAGCATTCCCCTGGTCCACGCGCCGAATTTTTCGGTCGGGGTCAACACCCTTTTCTGGCTGACCCGCCGCGCCGCCGAGATCCTTGGCGAAGGCTTCGACCTCGAAGTGATCGAAATGCACCACCGGCACAAACGCGATGCCCCTAGCGGCACCGCCCGGCGTCTCGCCGAGATCCTCGCCGAGGCCCGCGGCCTTTCCTACGACACCGATTGCCGCCACGGTCGCTTCGGCGACGTGGGCGCCCGCACCGTTGGCGAGATCGGCGTCCACGCCCTTCGTGGCGGCGACGTCGTCGGCGACCACACCGTCGTCTACGCCGCCGACGGCGAGCGCGTCGAGCTCACCCACAAAGCCTCCAGCCGCCTCACCTTTGCGAAGGGCGCGGTGCGTGCGGCGAAATGGCTCCACGCCGAGGGCCGCGCCCCCGGGCTCTACGACATGCAGGACGTCCTCGGCCTGAAGTGACGATGGCCCGCGTCGGCATCAGCCTGGGTTCGAACCTCGGCGACCGCCTTGGCAACCTGCGTGCCGCTGTTGCAAAGCTGCGCCCCCTGCTTTCGGGCCCGCATCTCCTTGTCTCGCCTGTCTACGAAACCGAGCCGGTCAACTGCCCTCCGGGCTCGGGAGCCTTCTACAATGCCGTTGTCGAAATCGAGACCGCCCTCGCGCCCCTCCAGCTTCTCGCCGCAACCCAGACCATCGAGCGTGAGCTCGGCCGGCCTGCCGAACGCGAGATCAACGCCCCCCGCACCGTCGACCTCGACTTGCTTTACTACGACGATCGCTCGTTCCACGGGCCCGGACTCGTCCTGCCGCACCCCCGCATGGCGGGGAGAGCTTTTGTCCTGAAACCCCTCGCCGCGATCCGGCCCGATCTCGTTCCCGCAGAACAGCGTCACATCCTCGACGACCCCGAAGTGCGGCTCGTGTCCGGGGCCTCGCTTTCCGCTTGATCGAGCGAGCCATGCCGCATCCCCTCGTCACCCGCTTCGCCCCCAGCCCGACGGGCCTTCTGCACAAGGGGCACGCCTATTCGGCCCTCGCCGCCCACGAACTCGCGCGGCGCCGCGGAGGGCGCTTTCTCCTGCGCATCGAGGATATCGACCCCACCCGCTGCACGCGCGAGAACGCCGAAAACATCTTCGAAGACCTCGCCTGGCTCGGCCTGACGTGGGAGGAACCGGTGCGCTTCCAGAGCGAGCATCTCGCCGACTACGATGACGCCGCCGCAGATCTCCGCGCACGCGGGCTGCTCTACCCCTGCTTCTGCACCCGCGTCGAGATCCAGCGCGAGATCGAAAGGGCAGGGCGCGCGCCGCACGGGAGCGAGGGACCGCTCTATCCGGGAACCTGCCGAAGGCTCACGGGGTCGGAGCGCGAGGCGCGACTTTCTTCCGGGACTCCCTACGCGATGCGGCTCGACCTTGGCGCGGCCCTCGCCGCGACCGGCTCGGGGCTTTTCTGGGACGATGTGAAACACGGACGCATCGCGGCGCGTCCCGAACGGCTTGGCGATGCCGTCATCGTCCGCAAGGACATCGGCACGAGCTACCACCTCGCCGTGGTCGTCGACGACGCGCTGCAGGGCGTCACCGAGATCGTCCGTGGCGAAGACCTCCTCGAGGCGACCCACCTGCACCGTGTCCTCCAGGAGCTGCTCGGCCTGCCCGTGCCGGTCTACCATCACCATCCCCTGCTAACCGACGAAGCGGGACGCCGCCTCGCCAAGCGCGACCGCTCCGCCACTCTTCGCAGCCTGCGGGAGGCGGGCACATCGCCCGCGGAGCTACGGCGCGAGCTGGGATTCGACGACGGCGGATGACGGATCGGAGAGTTCGCTCCCGAGCAGCTCGGCCAGATTGAGCTTCGTGTAGCGCGTGTGGCTGGCGACGTTCTCCGAATCCGAGTTGGCGATCCAAAAGTCGAGCGAGTCCGGCGCGAAGAGCGCCGATTGGATGTTCGAGTTCATGCAGACGGGGCGCGTCATAAGCTCAATGGCCGACTCCGCGTCGAAACTGCCGTGGCCCTCCTTGACCCGGCGCACCAGCTCGGCGTAGCGGTCTCCGGCGGAGAGGAGCACGGCATCGACCACCGGATCCGGGAGTTCGGGATGGTCCTCGCCCGACCACACCGTCTCGAAGATCTCCGGCGTGGCCTTGATCCCGACGGCACGGTCCGACTTCGCATCGGAGATCACGTAGTAGTATTCGCAGGTGCGGGGTCCCTCGCGCATCAACTCCACCGCCTCGTCGATCGTGCTGCAGCGCTCCATCACTTCGCGCACGAGCTGGGCCATCGCCTTGCCGTCCCAATTTCCTTCGCCCCGTCCGCCCATCTCGCCGATCGCTAGCTGCTTCTCGTTCATTGCCGTGACCGAGCCGATGAAACCCGCGTAGCTAAGATTGACCCACGCATTTCCGTAGTCGGGACGGTAGACCGCTACGACCGCGTTGTCCTCCAGTCCGACCCCCCGCATGTAGTCGAGGATGCGCCCGTGGTAGACGCGCCCGTCTACGGTGGCGCTACCGTGCAGGGCGAAGCCCGAGCAATGGAACAACTCGGGAAAGAAATTCGCGAGCCGCACCTCCTGCCGATGCAAGCCCGCAGCTGCGGCGAGGGCGTCCATCTCGCGCAAGTGCTCCTCGGGGGCAAAGGGCTCGACCCGGCTCTGCGCTTCCTCGATTTCGCCGAAGAACCAGCGGCCCTTTCCAAAGGAGCTGCCCACACCTACCCCGTAGAGGACGCGATCGACGACGGAACGAACCTCTTTCCGCAGAAGCTCGCCCTGCTGGCGTCCCATCTCCTCCGGGCTGCCCGCGAGGTGGAGGATGCGGACTCCGTCCTGCAACTCGAGTCGCCCCTTTCCGGAGGTGGCAACCAGCTCACGCTTCCCCGAGTAGGGAGGGAGCGACGGAGTCTTCGCACCGATGCCCCCCAGCGCGCTGGCAACGAATCGCGTGAGATGGGAAAGCGCGACCCGTTCCGCCCCTTCGAGAGCCTCCTCCGGCAGAGACCATTGGGGCACCTCCGAAGAGGCGAGGAAACCGATTCGCTCAAACGAAAGCTCGAGCGACTTTCCGTCCGGGAGCGCTACGCGCAGTTCGCGCAACTCGTCTCCTTCCGTCAGAGCCTCGAGACGGATGTCGGGCAGCCCGGCCCGCCCGCGGCCGAATCGGTTCGGCTCGATTTTCCACACCATAGCGGAATCTTCCCTGCTGGTGCGGCCCGCCTCGACGAGAAAGGGAAGCAGCCGGGCTTCCATCGCGGTGAGGGGCGGAACGATGTCCGGCATCTCCACCGGTTCGACCGAGTCTGGGTCTGCGGAGAAGCGGGGAATCTCCGGGGCGCCAATCACGGTGAAGGGCTTATCAGGCAGATGGACCCAGAGCGAGTCCCCGTCCCGCCCCGCCCGCACTTGCTCGTCGCCAATCGCGGTCTCGAGGTAGACACGATCCGGAGCGCTCCAGCGCAGAAGAGCGGAGCGGCCCGCCAATTCCTTCGGCAAGCCCTCGACGGCGACGATGGTGAAGCGTGCCTCGAGCGTCTCGCCGGCATGGACTCGGGCGAGCCAAGAGGAGGCGTGCGAACCGAATGCGCGCGAGGCGCGCGAGCCGAGAAGCCCGTCGGCCAGAGCGAAGGCGGCCAAGGCAAGGATCGCCGCGACACCCGTCCCGGCGAAAATGAGGCGGCGAAGGCGAAGCTGCTTCTTTTCCATGCCCGCCATCAAACGGAAACGAGCGTGCCGAGTCAAGCACGGAGCAACCCAGCAGCCGCCCGATCCACGGGAGATCGATCCACGGGAGGCAGGTTCACTCCGGGAAAATCCACTCGTAGGCGTCGGTGTGGCAGAAAATTTCCTCCGAAAGGTCACCACAGAGGCTACCAAGCCCCGGAATCATCGCGCGTCGATCAACCCCCATCATGGCAAGCCGACGCCGGAGAAACGACTTCGCTTCGGCGGGTACGACGAGACGGGTAAGAACGATGCGGCCCTCACCCAATTCGTAGGAATCCTCGAGACTCTCCGGCGTGGCATCCTCCGTTGGCAGAGGGTGAGTCAGAAAAAGCACTCGCTGGCTCTGCATCGAGAGATCCGGACGCCTCGGTCGGAAGAGGCGGATCTGATCGGGGACATTCTCGTGGTCCTGCGAAATGGAAATGCCGCCCTCGCCAGGCATGATCCGCCAAACCACACCGTCTTCGGCATCGTGCGCCGGGTCGCAGGCAAAAAATAGGGCCGCAAGGATATTTTCCGACCAAGCCGTGAGACGGGTCGGCAAACCGTGATGCGTCGCGAGAGCCATCCACTCGAGTTCCGTCGCAGGTTCGCTGACGAGATCGCGACACGCACGCTCCTTGAAGCTGTGGAGAAAGGCGGCCTCGAGTTCGACCCACGACTTGTGCTCGCTTTCGGCCACAGCACGGCGGTAGAGCCCCGGCAGCAGCTGCCAGTCGGCGGAAGCCAGCCCTCGGTAGACCGGAGTCCGGTCATAGCCGAGGCGCGGCACCATCTCCTCCAGCAAGCTTTCCAAGCTGGCAACGACGACAGTCTCAATCTCTCTCATGGTAACTCAAGTTAATCTCATTTTAAGTCAAAAACGCAAGGAAAATCGTCGTATTTCACGGAAAAAGTTCAAGTTCCCTTCGCAACAATGCGAAAATTGAGAATTCAAGGAAGAAAACGAGCGTAAAACTGGAAAAATTTGTAAATCTCGGCTAGATTTCTTGTGGAAAAAATGAGAGACCTTGACCGCGACGCCCTCGCTCGGCTCATCCCCGAGTTGGATCTGAACGATCTTCGCGCCCTTGAGATGGCGGTGCAGGTTGCGATCCGCATGCGGACGCAAGGGGCGCTCTCCAGCGATGCTGTCTTTGGATCCGCCGAAGACGAAGGCCCTTCCCTTCACGACGAGGCCCGGGAAATCCTAGAGAATTCCGAGCTTCATGAGTTGACTTTGGCCGACCAGGCCCTGCTTGCGGCTTTGATCCTGAGCGATGCCTATCAGCAGGACAGCTTTTCGAGCCGGGCCGTGAACGATCTCGTCGAAGAATGTGGAAGGCCGCGCATCGCCCACATCACCTCCGCCATCGGCGGCCTCACGAGCCGATCGTTCCTCCATGCCGAGAGCAAAATGCTCAGCCTCTCCAAGGAAGGCCGCGCCCGGGCCCGCGGCCTCATCGGCATGCTCAAACGCCGCGCCGCAGCCTAGCCGCAGACGTGACTCGGTCCACAACCACACAAATAACAGCAAGGCTGTTTGTTTGACAATCGTGGAGGATTGATTAGTTTGGTGGGAATGAATGGAAAACCTCGTCGTATCGTAATCGCGCCTGGAGAAGGGAGGGCCTATTACCACTGTATCTCGCGCGTCGTTGATCGGCGCATCGTCTTTCATGCCGCAGAAAAGGAGGTGTTCCGGTCGATCCTGAGGAAGCTGGAGCGGTTCCTCGGGGTGAAGGTGGTCACCTACTGCCTGATGGGCAACCACTTCCACCTGCTGCTGGAGGTGCCGGACAAGGAGACGATGCCGAGGCTGGATGCGGATGAATTGCTGGAACTGCTGCCCTTGCTCTACGATGACGTTGTGGTTGAGCAAGTGGCGGGGGAGCTGGAATCGGCTCGCCGCTCGGGGAATCTGGGGTGGGAACGCCGGATTCTGGAGCGCTACGAACGCAGACGCTTCGATTTGTCGGTGTTTCTGAAGGAGTTGAAGCAGCGGGTCTCGATCTTCTACAATCGCCGCAACGGGCGAGTGGGGACATTGTGGGAAGGACGTTTCAAGAGCGTGCTGCTGGAGGGCGGGGAGGAGACGCTGCGGACGGTGGCGGCCTACATCGATCTGAATCCGGTGCGGGCGGGGCTGGTGGAGCGTCCGGAGG
>SLGN01000718.1 GCA_007123695.1 Verrucomicrobiales bacterium | reverse complement strand
TGAGGGATTCGCGCGCCTCGGCCAGGCTGTGCTCGACCATGGCGCGGGCGGCGTCGAGCTTTTCCCTCGCCTTGGACGGGTCGCTCCCGAGGTGGTTGGCGACCGAGGCGAGCTGGTAGCCCACGCCGGAAAAGCCCTGCGACAGGGTGTCGTGCAGTTCGCGGGCGATGCGGTTGCGCTCCTCGAGGGTGGCGTTGGACTCGATCTGCTCCTTGATCAGCGCGGTCTGCTGGCGCACGCGGCGGTTCAGGGCCAGCGTCCAGGCGAGGATGAGCAGGGCCCCGCAGGCGAGCACGGCGATGGCCGTCCAGTAACGCGCCGGAGTCCACCAAGAGGGCACCGCGAGGATCTCGACGTCGGCGGGGCTGCGCAGCGCCACGGTGATGGAGCGGAGTTCCCCGGCGGCGTCGGCCTCGACCCGCTTGACGCCGCGCACGAGGATCTCGCTGCCCTCGGGCGGAATGGCGGCGCTGATCTGCGGCGTGACGATGACGGGCACGAGGGAGTCGCCGACTTGCAGGTTGATCAGGGTCAGCCCCTTTTCGATGAGCCTCCCCGAAAAGGTCACCAGTTGGAAGGCGTGCTCGCGGGAGATGGGCTTTTCGTCTGGGATCGGCTCGCTGGGCGGCTCGCCCGTCTCGGAGGGAGTCACGGTGGCGTAGCGCAGCCCCACGAAGTAGCCGTCGGTCTCGGGCAGTCCAGTCAGACGCACCGGCTCGCCCACCGAGACGGAGACCGGAGCGAGCGTGCGGATGCGGGCGCCATGCTCACCGGCCTGCACCACGAGGCTGCGCGGGCCCTCCACCAGGGTGACGGTGCCGCCCGTCTCGACGAGTCCCTGGCGGATCCTTCGCGAGTCCCATCGCCCGATCTCGTCGAGCCGCACCGTCTCGGACTCGAGAGTCCGCTCGATCACGGTGACGAAGCGGTCGCCGGCGCAGACGATGTCCGAGCCGATGCGCTGCTGCTGGTCGTTGAAAAGCGGCGCGCCGGTGCCCTGCATCTTCACCCAGGATCCCACGGCCTGCCGCAGGACCTCCACGTCGAAGTCGTCGTAGGCGTTGCGGAAGCGCACCGCGAGATTGCTCTGCCCGGTCACGAGCAGGCCCGAGCCGAAGCGCCCCGATTCGTCGAAGCGCACGTCGACGATGAGTCCCTCGACCTCGACCCAGCGATTGTCGGCGAGGCCCGTCTGGACGAAGTCGGGGCGGAAGTTCAGCGGCTTCGGCATCGGCTTGGTGCCGAGCTTCTCGAGCGACTCGACGATGACGTAGGGCCCCTGGACACCCCCGGTGACATTCCCCTCGACCGCGACCTCGTCGCCGATGCGGGGCATGTCCTCGGCGGAGCACTCGAAGAAGAGCCCTCCCCCGCTGTCCTGCCCGTCGAAGCCGTCGGGGTGGTGGGAGAGCACGACGACGCGCAGCGTCACGGGCGGGGCGAGGCGCGACTCTTCGAAGGTCAGCCGGCGGACCTCGCCGACGCTGCGCAGCGGGCGCTGCGTCGTCGGCGGGTCGAAGGCGCGAAGCCACGCCGGCGCCGCGAGCAAAATTGCGGTGATGACGACTCGCCCCCTCATTCTCCGGAGGATCCTACCACGCTTTTTCCGGTCCAGCGAGAGCAGCTTCGGTCCCGGCGATGCGCCGCACTCGCGCCATCATTTCGAGTGCCGCATCCGCTGCGGGTCCGTTACCTTTGCGGTATCGGATCGAACATGAGAAATTCCCCGGCAGCCCTCTTCGCATGGTGCCTTTTCGCCTCCACCGCCATGGCGGAGGAGCGCATCGATTTCAACCGGGACATCCGGCCCCTGATCTCGAACCACTGCGTCGCCTGCCACGGCCCCGACGAGGAGGACCGCAAGGCCGGCCTGCGCCTCGACACCGCCGAGGGCGCCCGCGCCGACCTCGGCGGCTACGCCGCCATCGTTCCCGGCAAGCCGGAGGAAAGCGAGCTGCTGCTGCGCATCCTCAGCGAGGATCCCGACGAAGTGATGCCCCCGCCGAAGAAGGGCCAGCGCCTCGCACCGGAGCAGGCCGACCTGGTGCGCCGCTGGATCGCCCAAGGCGGGGACTACGAGCGGCACTGGTCCTATCAGCCTCCGGCCAAGACGAAGCCGCCCGCCGTCGGCGACGCCGCGTGGTCCGCCAACGAGATCGACCGCTTTCTCCTCGCCCGCATGGAGCGGGAAGGCCTCGCGCCCCGGCCCGAGGCGGACCGCCACGCCCTCGCCCGCCGCCTTTCCCTCGACCTCACCGGCCTGCCGCCCTCGTGGGCGGAGGTGGAAGCCTTCGTCAACGACCAACGGCCCGACGCCTACGCGCGCTACGTCGCCTCGCTCCTCGCCAAGCCGGCCTACGGGGAACACTGGGCCCAGCTCTGGCTCGACCTCGCCCGCTACGCCGACAGCTCGGGCTACCCCAGCGACCAGCCCCGCGAGATCTGGGGCTACCGCGACTGGGTCGTCGATGCGATCCACCGCAACCTGCCCTTCGACCAGTTCACCATCGAGCAAATCGCGGGCGATCTCCTGCCCGACCCGACCGAGGCGCAGACCATCGCCACCGCCTTCCACCGCAACACCATGACCCAGAACGAAGGCGGCACCAGCGACGAAGAGTTCCGCGTCGCCGCCGTCGTCGACCGCGTCAACACGACCCTGGCCGTATGGATGGGCACGACGATGGCCTGCGCCCAATGCCACACCCACAAATACGACCCCATCACCCAGCACGAGTATTTCCAGGTCTTCGCGATCCTGAACCAGAGCGCCGACGCCGACCGCAAGGACGAGGCGCCCGTCTTCGAATTCCTCACCGCCGCGCAAAAGGAGCAGAAGGCCGCCCTCGCAAAGGAAATCGGCGGGCTGGAGAAACGCTTCGACGCGCCCGATCCCGCCTGGCTCGCGGGACTGGAGGCCTGGGACGCCGCCTTTCCCCGCGACCTCGCCTGGCACCGGCCCGTGCCTGACAAAGCCACCAGCGACGTCGAGGGCGGGGCCAAGGTCGGCGAGGACGGCTTCGTCTCCGTCGCCAAAAACGCCGCCACCGCCACCCACCGCGTCGAGCTGCCGCTGCCCGAGGGAGACCTCGGAGCGGTGAGGCTGGAAACCGAGCCGGCCGCGGGCTTCGGCAATTTCGTCCTGACCGCCCTGAGCGCCGAGATCCTGCCGCCCGAGGACAGCAAGGGAGCGGTGGCCCGCTACGTGCGCGTCGAGCTGCCGGGCAAGGCGAAGATCCTCCAGCTCGCCGAGGTCGAGGTCTTCTCCGAGGGCAAGAACGTCGCGCCCGCCGGCAAGGCCAGCCAGAGCAGCCAATACGCCGACGCCGCAGCCGGACGCGCCAACGACGGACGCACCGACGGCGACTACGCCAAGGGTTCCGTCGCCCACGCCGCCCAGCAGGACGACCCGTGGTGGGAGGTCGATCTCGGCGGGGAGCACGCCATCGAGCGCATCGCCGTGTGGAACCGCACCGACGGAGGCACCGGCGCCCGGCTCGAGGGCTTCCGCCTGCTCGCCCTCGACGCGGCGCGCAATCCGGTCTGGAAGCAAGATTCCCTGCCCGCGCCGAAAGAGCAGGCCGAGTTCCGTCCCGGCGGCCCCGTAGCCCTCGAGTTCTCCACGGCCGTCGCCGACTACGAGCAGAGCGGCTTTCCCGCCGCCTCGCTGCTGACGCCTGCCGACAAGGACAATCCCGGCTGGGCCGTGGCCGGAGCGCACGACCGCGCTCACCACCTGACCCTGTTGACTCGCGGCCCCAAGAGGGTTGAGCCGGGCTCGCGCCTGCGCCTCGTCCTCGAGCAGAAGTCCCGCTACGAAAACCACGTCCTCGGCCGCTTCCGCGTCGCCACCACGGGCGACGAACGCCTGGCCAGAGTCCTGGCCCTGCCCGAGGACATCCGAGCCATCCTCGTCAAGGCGCCCGCAGACCGCAGCGAGGCCGATGCCAAGGCGCTGGCCGACCACTACGTCCGCCATCTCGCCCCCGAGGGCGCCAAGGACCGCGCCCGCCTCGCCGCCGCGAAAAAGGAGCTCGAGGGCATCAAGCCCTCCACCGTACCCGTGATGGTCGAGCTGCCCGAGGCCGAGCGACGCAAGACCCAGGTGCAGCGCCGCGGCAACTGGGAGGACCTCGGCGACGAAGTCGGCCCCGGCGTGCCCGCCGCCTTCCACCCCTTTCCCGAAGGGGCGCCGAAAAACCGGCTCGGCCTCGCGCAATGGCTCGTCAGCCCCGACAATCCCCTCACCGCACGCGTCGTCGTCAACCGCTGCTGGGAAGCCCTCTTCGGCATCGGCATCGTCGCGACGAGCGAGGAATTCGGCGCCCAGGGCGAGCTGCCCTTCCACCCCGATCTGCTCGACTGGCTTGCCGTCGACTTCATGGAACACGGCTGGGACGTGAAGCGCCTCCTTACCCAGATCGTCACCAGCCGCGCCTACCGGCAGGACTCGGTCGTTACTCCGGAACTGCGCGAGCGCGACCCCGACAATCGGTTCCTCGCCCGCGGACCTCGCTTCCGCCCCAGCGGCGAACTGCTGCGCGACCAGGCCCTCGCCGTCGGGGGGCTGCTGAGCCGAAAGATGGGCGGCCCCGGCGTCCGTCCCATGGCACCGAACCTCGGGCTCAGCACCGCCTTCGGACGCAGCAACGACTGGACCACGAGCGAGGGCGAGGACCGCCACCGCCGCAGCCTCTACACCGAGGTGCGGCGCAACGGCCCCTACGCGAGCTTCACCACCTTCGACGCGCCCAACCGCGAGGTCTGCACCATCCGCCGCGGGCGCACCAACACGCCCCTGCAAGCCTTCGTGACGCTGAACGACCCCGTCTACGTCGAGGCCGCCCAAGCCTTCGCCCGCCGCCTCGCCACGGAGGTCACATCGGGCGACTCCGCCGCGAAAGTCCGCCGCGCCTACCGCCTCGCCCTTTCCCGCGAGGCCGACGAAAGCGAGGTCGCCACCCTGACGAGGCTGCACGGCGAAGCCCTCGCTCTCTACCGCGCCGACGCCGAGGCCGCGAAGCAGATGGCCACCGAGCCCCTCGGCCCCGCCCCCGAGGGAGCCGACCTCGCCGAACTGGCGGCGTGGACCGCGACGGTCAACGTGGTGATGAATCTGGACGAGTTTTTGATGCGGCGGTGAGGAGGTTGCCAGGACCACGAATGACAGGGATGACACGGAACAAAGGCGATGGCATCTTCGGAAATCCGTGCTACTAAATACCTGGGAGGGTCTGAAACTTAATTCCACCGGAAACCTTACGGCATGAGTATCATTCTCGAACAAATCCGAAGTCTCCCCGTCGGTCAGAGGGTGCAGTTGGTTGAGGACATCTGGGACACCCTCGCTTCGGAGGGGGCCGAGATCGACCTGAGCGAGGAACAGTTGGCGGAACTGGAGTCTCGAAGGGCTGATATGCTGAGGGATCCCTCTGTCGGAATATCTTGGGAAGCCGCCAGGGAGCGTCTGTTTGGCAAACCTTAAGATGAAGCAGATCGTCCTGTCTCCCTGCGCCCTTTGCGATGCCGAGGAAGCGAAGGAGTGGTATGAGCGATGCGACACGGGCTTGGGATCTGAGTTTCTTCGCTCCCTCGAGGAGTGCTTGGCTCGTGTCGCTTCGGATCCGGAGAGGTTCCGGGTGTTCAAACCTCCCTTCCGGAAGACGCTCATGCGTCGTTTCCCGTATCAAGTGGTTTTCGAACTCAGGGATGAAGAGATCTGGGTTCTCGCCATCTTCCACTCCAGCCGCGATCCAAAGCGTTTGCAGACTCGAATCCGTTGACCCATGCCCCCCCTCCGCCACGCCCAGCTCGAGTTCACCACGCGCCGCCAGTTTCTCGGCACAGCCGGTCAGCTTAGCCTCGGGGCCATCGCGATGAAGGCCCTCGCCGGGGACGCCGCCGCTTCCTACGGCCACGACCCCCTCGCCCCGCGCCGCCCGCACCACGACGCCAAGGCCAAGCGGGTCATCTACCTGCACATGTCGGGCGGCCCGCCGCATCTCGACCTTTTCGACTACAAGCCCGAGCTGGTGAAGCACGACGGGCAGGACTGCCCCCAGTCCGTCCTTGAGGGGCGGCGCTTCGCCTTCACCACCGGCGTGCCCAAGCTGATGGGCACGCCGCGCAGCTTCGCCCGATACGGCAAGGCCGGCATGTGGATGAGCGACGCCGCGCAGAACTTCCACAGCCTCGCCGACGACATCTGCCTGGTGCGCTCGATGCACACCAGCCAGTTCAACCACGCCCCCGCCGAGCTGCTTCTCTTCACCGGCTTCGAACGCCAGGGCCGCCCCTCGATGGGATCCTGGGCGACCTACGGGCTCGGCACGGAGAACGCGAACCTGCCCGGCTTCGTCGTCCTCATCTCCAGCGGCACCCAGCCCAGCGGCGGGCAGGCCTGCTGGGGCAGCGGCTTCGCCCCCTCCGTCTTCCAAGGGGTGCAGTGCCGTTCCAAGGGCGACCCCGTGCTCTTTGTCTCCGACCCTGCCGGGATGAACCGCGAGCTGCGCCGCAAGACCCTCGACGCCCTCCGCGAACTGAACGAAAAGCAGGCCGCCGAACTCGGCCATCCCGAGACCCTCACCCGCATTTCCCAATACGAACTCGCCTACCGCATGCAGACGAGCGTGCCGGGGGTGATGGACATCTCGCAGGAGCCGGCCTCCGTCCTGGAGGACTACGGGGCCGAGCCGGGCGAGGCGAGCTTCGCCAACAACTGCCTCCTCGCCCGCCGCCTCGTCGAGCAAGGGGTGCGCTTCGTCCAGCTCTTCGACTGGGGCTGGGACTTCCACGGCACCGGCGCCGCCACCGGGATCACCGACGGACTCACCAAAAAGATGGCCGCGACCGACAAGCCCGTCGCGGCGCTGATCCGCGATCTCAAGCAGCGAGGTCTCCTCGAGGACACCCTCGTCGTCTGGGGCGGGGAATTCGGCCGCACCCCCTTCCGCGAAGGGCGCACCGCCGCGAGCGAGGTTCTCGGGCGCGACCACTACCCCGACTGCTTCAGCCTGTGGATGGCCGGCGGCGGGGTCAAGGCCGGCTTCGACTATGGCAAGACCGACGAACTCGGATTCGCCATCGCCGAGCATCCCGTCCACGTCCACGACTTGCAGGCCACCATCCTGCACCTGCTCGGCTTCGACCATGAAAAGCTGACCTACCGCTTCCAGGGCCGCGACTTCCGCCTCACCGACATCCACGGGCATGTCGTGAAGGATCTGCTGGCTTGAGCGCTTGGGCCAGGCTTCTCGGTCGGAGTTTGACTCGCCACTTGCCCTCCCCCATCGTGGCAATCCATGGACGA
>SLGN01000249.1 GCA_007123695.1 Verrucomicrobiales bacterium | reverse complement strand
CGTCGTTGACCGGCGCATCGTCTTCCATGCCTCGGAGAAGGAGGTCTTTCGATCGATTCTGCGGAAGCTCGAGCGGTTTCTGGGGGTGAAGGTGGTGACCTACTGCCTGATGGGCAACCACTTTCACCTGCTTCTGGAGGTTCCGGACAAGGAGTCGATGCCGAAACTGGATGCGGAACAGTTGCTGGAGTTGCTGCCGCTGCTCTATGACGACGTGGTTGTCGAGCAGGTAGCGAAGGAGCTGGCGGCGGCACGGAGTTCGGGGAACTCGGGCTGGGAACGGCGGATTCTGGAGCGCTACGAGCGCAGGCGCTTCGATCTCTCGGTGTTTCTCAAGGAGCTGAAGCAGCGGGTGTCGATCTTCTACAACCGACGCAACGGGCGCGTGGGGACGCTGTGGGAGGCTCGCTTCAAGAGCGTGCTGCTGGAGGGCGGGGAGGAAACGCTGCGGACGGTGGCGGCCTACATCGACCTCAATCCGGTGCGGGCGGGGCTGGTGGAGCGTCCGGAGGACTACCGGTGGAGCGGCTATGGAGAAGCCTGCGGGTCGGGCAAGGGGGCGGAGACCGCACGGGCGGGGTTGGTCTCGATTACGCGGGAGGGACTGGAGTATCCTGCCGTCGGCGAGGGAGCTGGAGAAGCCGCGATAGCGGGCGATCCCGTGGATCTGCCGGACTGGCCGGAGGTGCAGCGGCGCTACCGGCTGCTGCTTTATTCGGAAGGCCGCGAGCAGAAGCCCGACGAAGTGACGGGGGAAGGCGGTCGCGCGGGGATCGCGGCGGAGGAATGCGACCGGGTCGCGGAGTCCAATGGAGAGGTGCCACTGGCGGAGGCGTTGCGGCGGAAGGTGCGCTACTTCAGCGACGGAGCGGTGATCGGCTCGGCCGCGTTTGTCGACGGGGTCTTCGAGCAGCTAAAAGCGGAGGGACGCACGGGTCCGAAGCGGACGAGCGGGGCCCGGCGGATGAAGGGAGCGGATTTCGGCAGCTTGCGCTCGCTGCGCGATCTGACAGACCGCTAACCGAACTAATCGAAGTAGGTGTCGCCGTGGTCGTAGGGAGGCGCGCAGCAGCAGAGCAGCCGTAGCGCGGTCCTCGCTCGGATCTGGTGCCAGGCGCCGGGAGGAATGAGGATGGCATCCCCAGGAGCGATCTCTCGGGTTTCGCCGTCGATTTCCATGGTCCCCTCTCCTTCGAGGATGAAGTAGAACTCTTCGCTGAGGCGGTGGTAGTGGCGTTCGGTGGCTCCCTCGGGAGAAAGGCTGGCCTCGGCGAGGCTCTGCTTCTCCACCGGAGCGTTGCTGCGGTCGAGCAGGCTCCGGATGGTGGAGCCATCCTTGGTGGTGAAGGGCGCCTGTTCGGCAAGACGGCGGACGATCATGGCTCTGGATGGCAAGGCTTGGGGAGGGCTTGGCAAGGCGGCGGCGAAGGAACAGAGGGACGGAAACCGGGAGTTGGACTCGCGGAACGATCCGACCTCCACAACAGAAGGAAAGTCCGTTCGTCGCGTTTCAGGGACGATACAAGCCAAGTCATCCAAGAACCAGGGGAAAGCAACCAATCAATTCCAGAAAAATTTGAATTTCTGAAAATTTGAGTTAATTTAACGAGGCGGCCATTCTTAGGATTTCCCGATCCGAGTGCGCCTTGTCGTTCCGGTGGATCGGCTCCACACTGGCGGCTTCTAACAAGCGCCGTCCCTTCATGATCGTTCCCGTACAGAAAGACGAAGACTTCCTGACCGACTTCCGCGAGGCGGACAAGGTCAGCGGGGCCATCCATGTGTGGTGGCTCGGGCAAAGCGGCTTTCTCATCAAATGGGCCGGCATCGGCTTGCTCGTCGATCCCTATCTCTCCGACGCGCTCAGCCGCAGCACGGCGGGCACTCCCGACGAGCTGCGCCGGGTCTCGGAGCGGGTCGTCGATCCGCTGCGTCTCACGGGGATCGACTACGTCCTCTGCGGCGGGACTTCGCCTGACCGCTTCGATTCCGAAACGATCCTCGCCCTGCGTGCCGCCAATCCGGGGCTCAAGGTGGTGCTGCCGGCGGGACGCGTAGCCGAAGCCGAGGCTCTTCTCGGTGCGGCGGCCCCTCCCTTCCTGCCGGTGAATGCGGGCACCTACACCAAAACCGGCGCCTTCGACTTCCACGGCATCAATGCCGCCAATCCGAAAATCCGGCGGGATGCGGCGGGAAATTCGCGCGACCTTGGCTACGTCGTCCTTTTCGGCCCCTTCGCAATCTACCACGCCGGCGAGACCGTTTGGCACACTCACCTGGTGAAGGAAGTGCGTCGGTGGTCGGTAAATCTGGCCTTTTTGCCGATCGACGGTCTCGACGGCACGGAGCGGAACCGCTCCAGCATGAACGGTTTCGAAGCGGCCGCCTTCGCCAAGGCGGTGAGCGCGAGCCTGGCGATCCCGTGCCACTACGACTTGTTCGACCGCGGAAACGCCAGCCCCGACGAGTTCGCCAACTGCTGCGACCGCCTCGGGCAGCGCCACCGCATCTTGAAAATCGGCCAGAGGCTCACGATGGGCCCGATCACCGATCCCAGCGCGGGAAAGGCGCTCCCGAGCGAGCCCTATCGCCCCGAGCCCGGCCTCGGCTACTGACCCTCGGTCCGCCCCTTGCTCCGACGCGCCGAGCAACGTCGCCTCGGGCCCTCGGCACGCCTATCCGAAGAGAAGAAGCTGCGTCTCGCGAGGACCATCCTCGCCGCCATCTCCCCCCTCGCCTCCGTCCTGAGGCCGACCGCCACGCGGAGCGCGCTTTTTCGGAGCCGACTCGAAAGCCGGGGCGGCCGGTTCGCCGACACCGCCCGGTCCGGACGGCGGCGAGGCGCTCTGGCTTTCCAAGGCGGCGAGGATCTCCTTGGCGCGGTCGATGATGGAATCGGGCAACCCGGCGAGCCGCGCCACCTGGATGCCGTAGCTGCGGTCGGCGGCGCCCGGCAGGATCTGACGCAGAAAGATGATCCGCTCGTTCCACTCGCGCACGGCGACGTTGTAGTTGTTGAGGGCCGGGCGCGAGGCGGCGAGCTGGGTCAGCTCATGGTAGTGCGTGGCGAAGAGGGTGCGGCAGCGGACCTTGTCGTGGAGATGCTCGGCCACGCTCCAAGCGATGGAAAGCCCGTCGTAGGTGGCGGTGCCGCGGCCGATCTCGTCGAGCACGACGAGGCTGCGGTCGGTCGCGTGGTTGGCGATCAGGGCGGTCTCGGTCATCTCGACCATGAAGGTCGAGTGGCCCTTGGCGATGTCGTCGCTCGCTCCGACCCGGGTGAAGATCCGATCGACGAGCCCGATGCGTGCCGAGGCCGCCGGCACGAAGCTCCCCGTCTGCGCCATCAGGGCAATGAGGGCGACCTGCCGGATGTAGGTCGATTTCCCCGCCATGTTCGGCCCGGTGATGAGCATGAAACGGTTCGTCTCGGAGAGCAATCCGGCGTCGTTGGGGACGAATTTCTCCTCGCCGATGTTCTGGTCGAGGACCGGATGCCTGCCCTGCTCGACGACGAGGTCGCGGGACTCGTCGAGGACGGGCCGGCAGTAGCCGAAAAGGCGGGCCGTCTCGGCGAAGGAGGCGAGCACGTCGGTGTCGGCGAGGACCGAGGCGGCTTCCTGAATGGCGCCGAGATGCTCCAGCACGGTTTCCCGGAGGTTGAGAAACTCCTGGTGCTCGAGCACGCCGAGCCGCTCGTCGGCGCCGAGGATCTTGTTCTCGACCTCCTTCAGCTCAGGCGTGACGAAACGCTCGGCGTTGGCCATGGTCTGCTTGCGCGTGTATTCGGGCGGAGCTTTGTCGAGATGGGCCCTGGTGATTTCGATGAAGTAGCCGAACACGGCGTTGAACTTGATCTTGAGCGAGGGAATTCCGGTGCGTTCCTGCTCCCGGGCCTGGAGTTCGGCGATCCACCGCTTTCCCTCGGTGGCGGCCTGCCGCAGCTCGTCGATGACGGAGCTGTAGCCGTCGGCGAAGATCCCGCCCTCCTTCAAGGAAGCGGGCGGCTCGTCGACGAGAGCTCTCCCGAGCAGTTCGCAGAGCTCTGCGAAATCGCCGAGGCGGCGAAGCAGATCCTCGCCGAGCGGCCCGGCGGCGAGCGCTTCGAGGTGTCCGCGGATTTCGGGCACGCGCCGCAGGGAGAACTCCAGCGACTTGAGGTCGCGCGCGTTTCCGGAGCCCTGGCTGAGGCGTCCGAGGGTGCGCTCGATGTCCCGCACTTCGCCGAATTCGTCCCGTATGGAGTTCAGCAGAAAGGGCTCGCGGATGAGGGCGGCGACGAAGTTCTGCCGCGCGACGAGTTCGTCGAGATTGCGAAGCGGATGGAGGATCCAATGCCTGAGCCGCCTCGCCCCCATCGGGGTGCGGGTGCGGTCGAGCGCCCCGAGGAGCGATCCCTTCCGTCCGCCGGACCGGCTCGAGACGAGATCGAGATTCGCCTGGCTCGCCGCATCGACGAGCAGATGGGCCTCGGTGCGGTAGGTCCGCAGGGCACGCAGATGGCCGACCCCGCGGCGTAGCTGGGTTTCGACGTAGTGAAGGACCGCGCCGGCCGCGCCGACCCCGGCGACGAGGCCGGCGAATCCGTAGCCGTCGAGCGACTGGACCGCGAAGTGCCGCTTGAGGGCGAACTCGGCCTGTTCGTGCAGGAAGGGGTAGGCGTCGTGGGCCTGCGCACGGGAGAGAGAGGCGAACTCCTCCGCCTGGTCCTCGGAATAGAGCAGCTCGCTGGGACGGATCCTCGCGAGTTCGTCGTCCAGCTCGCCGCGGTCGGCGAGTTCGGTGGCGCGGAATTCACCCGTGCTGTGCTCGACGTAGGCGAGGCCGTAGCGCCCCTTGGAGCGGTAGACGGCGGCGAGGTAGTTCGGACGGGAGGCGTCGAGGAGGTTGATGTCGTCGATAGTGCCGGCGCTGATGATCTGGGTGATCTCGCGCTCGACGATCCTGCCGGGCTGCGGCTCGCTCGTCTGCTCGGCGAGCGCGACCCGCTTCCCGGCTTGGACCAGCTTCGCGAGGTAGCCGGGGGCGGCATGGTGGGGAACGCCGCACATGGGCATGCCGTTGCGCTTCGTCAGGGCGACATTGAGGATGGGCGAGGCGATCTTGGCGTCCTCGAAAAACATCTCGTAGAAATCGCCGAGGCGGAAAAGGAGGAGCACGTCGTCGGGCAGTTCGCGGCGCATCGCCTGATACTGCCGCATCATCGGCGTCATCTTGACGCCGCCGTCTGTCTCCTCGCCTGCCATGTTTCGGGGCCAAACTTAGGGAGGCGCCGCAGAAAAGCGAGCCGCTTTCTTGCGATGCCCCGGCTTGGCGCGTTTGAGCCTGCGAGAGCGGGGAGCCGACGGGCCCGGAGCATCCCGCCGAAGCGACGGGCCCACGGGCAGCTTCCGCGGACCGAGCGGCCTGCCAAGGCGGCCGGGAACCGACCTTGCGGCGCCCTCCCGAAAATCCGGCCTACGCGAGCGCCTCCAGCACGAGATCGACGTGCGCGGCGGGCTTGACCTTGGGAAAGACGGCCGTCACCGCGCCCTCTTCGTCGAGGACGAAGGTCGTCCGCTCGGTGCCCATGTACTTCTTGCCGTACATGGATTTTTCCACCCAGACTCCGTAGGCGGAGACCATCGACTGGTCCTCGTCGCTGAGGAGGGGAAAGGGCAGATCGTATTTGGCAATGAACTTGGCGTGCTTGGCGGGCGGGTCGATGCTGATGCCGAAGACCTTGGCCTTGGCGGAAATCTCGCCCCAGGCGTCGCGGATTCCGCAGGCCTGGGTGGTGCAGCCGGGGGTGTCGTCCTTGGGATAGAAGTAGAGGACGACCTTGGACCCGCGCAGATCCGAAAGGCTCACGCGGGCGCCTTCCGCATACTCGCCCCCGACGACGGGCAGATCGAAGTCGGGGGCCTTGCTTCCGATGGACGGTGGGGTGGACATGCCAAGGCTACGCGTCGCGGCATCGACCGGATTCGGGATCCGTCCGCTCCCGCCCGGGATCAGGCCGAGGCAAGCAGCTCGCGCATGCCCTGGGTGAGTTCGTCGTCGGTCTCCGGAGCGCTGTTGGCCACGCTGACCTCGTAGCCGCCGAGGGGGAAGGCCTCCTTGGTCGGCAGATACCAGGTCCCTCCGTCGCCGTAGGCGGCGGTGGCGACGAAGCGGTCCGGCGCGAGCGCCTGCGCCCGCAATTGGTATTCCACGAAGCTTTCGGCGGGAAGGTGGAGCATGGAGACGCCGTCGAGATGGAGCGCGCTGAGAACGACGGGGACGCCCTCGCGCACGCGGCGCATCCAACTGACGCGCATCGCCGGGCGGATCCGGTTGGCGGCGGTGTTCTTCGGATCGCGGACATGGGCAAGCTCGCCCTCTTCGGTGAAGGCGGGATTGATCTTGGGGAGCAGCTCCCGGGTTTCTCACGAAAGCGACTGCAGCGGCGCGGGCGCGAGCTTGGCCGAAGCCCCCGCCATCGCCGCGTGGAGACGCTCGGTCAGCTCGACGCGGGCCTCGGGCGAACCGTCGTTGTATTTGCCCGCCCCGATGTTGCCTCCGCAACCGTTGAAATAGATGTGGGCGCAGCCCGGCTCCTCGGCCTGGAGCCGCTTGCGGGCGAGCCCGGCGAAGTCGCTGCTGACGGCGCCCCGGCCGTAGTGGCTCATGGGATGGCAGGCGTAGTAGTGGCACGAGACGACCTTTTCGTCTCCGCTGTAGAGGGCGACGGTCTTGAGCTGGGGGTCGATGAGCCCCTCGGGCAGGGCGATGAGCTCGGGCACGCGGCACGAGCTGCCGCGCATTCTGCCGACGCGCCCGTCGGGCCCGATGTCGACGCGCCGGTTGCCGGCGATCCGGTCGACTTTCTCCTCGGCGGCGGCGACGTGAGTGAGGGGCACGGCGCGGGCGATGCTTTCCCGCACCGCAGCCTGGCCGCGGGCTAGGCACTCGTGAAAGAAATCCATGTCGACGACCTCGAGATCCGGGTCCTGCTCGCGGACGAGCCGGTCGCTCTCGAGGCAGACGAAGGGCGCGTCGTGCTGATGGACGCACTGCACCGCAACCCGGTCGGGGCTGGTGCCGGCCGCCTCGGCGAGGGCGGAGCGCCACTCGATGTGCGCCCGGTTGAGCAGCCCGGTCCAATCCACCGCGCAGACCACGATCGGAGCCCCCGCCCCGAGCACGACAAAGCCGATCGCCTCGAGCGGATCGTCGACGGTCTTCGCGGGGGTGATCCAGCCGCCGCAGAGAGGATGGCCCTCGGGAGGCGTCACGTCGTAGCGGAAGGAAGCCACGCGCAGGCCGCCGCTTTCCTCCCCGCGCAGCCCGCGGACCATGGGAAGCAGGG
>SLGN01000676.1 GCA_007123695.1 Verrucomicrobiales bacterium | reverse complement strand
GGTCGAGGAAGCGCGACGGCGGTTCGGTCGCGTTGACGAGTCTCCACCAGTTCTCGAGGAAGGCGGGGTGCAGCCCGGCCTCGGCCGCGAGTTCGGCGAGCGGGGTGCCGAAATGCCGGTGCTTCCAGCAGGCCAGCATGAAGTCGCCCTCGCGCATGTCGTCGAAGTCGCCCGGCAGGTGCGGAGCCGCCTTCTGCTGGTACCAGACGTAGAGTCCCTGCTCGGCCTGGGCCTTGACCTGCTCGGGCCCGCGCAGACCGACGCGGTGGTCGTGGAAGACGATGCCCGTGCCCGGCATGACGCTGGCGTGGTCGGCGAACTGACGGGCCGCCGAGAAGTATTTGTCGAGGGCCGAGGGGCTGAGAAAGAGCGTGTCTCCGGTGTTGGCGAAGCCTTCGCCGCCGCCTCCGTCGGTCTGGAACTCCCGAGCCAGACCGTAGTCGCGACCGCCCGCGAGGTCGCGCAGGGTGCGGTCGTATTCGGCGTTGGTGAGGCGGCGCATCGTGACCGGTCCGGGGTCGCCAGCATTCGCCGCCGCGAGTTCGTCGAGCGCCTCGCCCACCCAGGCGGCGAGCAGTTCGGCCTCGCCCCCGGCGAGAGGCTCGGAATTGGGCGGAGGCATCTCTCCGGTCTCGACCGTTTCGAGGACGAGCTCCCACAGCTTGAATTCGGCGCCCACTTGGGGATCGGCGGCGAGCGATTTGAGATCGACCCCGCCCTTGGTCTTGGCCCCGCCGTGGCAGTCGTAGCATTTCGCCTCGAGGACCGCCTCGACCTTTTCCCAATCTTCCGCGGCTTCGGACGGCCGCAGCGCCAGGCACAGGGGCAGGATCAGAAAGGGGAGGGGACTCTGGCGGATTCGGACTCGCATGGGCAGGTGCGGGATTTTTCGATTCGTTGCGGGCCGATCCGCCGGGGAAGCGAAGGGCCGCCGAGGGATCTTCGCACGTTCGCCCTCCGGTACCCGTCCATGTTCGATCTTACGCTCCAGTCGTTCGGATCGGCGACTCGTCCGGGGCGGAAAACCTAGCCCGGCAGCCCGCCCTGTCAACTTGCCGGCCCGCCGCTGTGCCCCTGCCGCGGCGGTTCCGGAGGAATCCGGCCTCGCTTTCCCGTTGAACCGGACCCGTTTCCGGCCAAGACTGCCTGGTTGCCATGCTTCGCCTCCGCCGAGACCGGACCCGACCGGGTCGACTCTCCCGCCCGACCCTCCCCGGTCCCGGCGTCGCCGCCCTTTCCTTCGTCCTTTTCGCCGTCGCCGCGACTGCCGTCTCGTGCCGCAAGGAGACCCGGGTCGAGCGGGCCGCCCGGGAAAAGATCCTCCTGCTCGGGAACGGCGCCGAACCCAAGGCCCTCGACCCGCACCTCGTCTCCTCCGTGGGCGACGCAAACATCCTCCGCGCTCTCTTCGAGGGGCTCGTCGCCTACCACCCCGAGAGCGACACCGTCCACGAGCCCGGCGTGGCGGAGCGGTGGGCGGCCAACGAGGACTTCTCCCAGTGGCGCTTCTTCCTCCGCGCCGACGCGAAATGGTCCAACGGCGAGCCCGTCACCGCGCACGATTTCGTCTACTCCTACCACCGCATCCTCCATCCCGAGATGGCGGCGCCCTACGCCTCGATGCTCTACTTCCTCAAGAATGCCGAGGCCTTCAACAAGGGCGAGCTGGAGGACTTCGCAGAGGTCGGGGTCGAAGCCGTCGGCGACCACGAGCTCGTCTGCACCCTGGAGCGTCCCGCCCCCTTCTTCCCCGACGTCGTCAAGCACACCACCTGGCTGCCGGTCCACCGCGGCACCATCGAGCGCCACGGCGTCATGACCGACAACTACACCGACTGGCAGAAGCCAGGCAACCACGTTGGCAACGGGCCCTTCGCCCTCTCCGAATGGCGCATAAACGCCCACGTCAAGGTGCGCCGCAATCCCCACTACTGGGACGCCGCCGCCGTCAAGCTCAACGGCGTCGACTTCTACCCGATCGAGAGCGCCTTCACCGAGGAGAAGGCCTTCCGCAACGGGCTCATCCACCTTTCCTACACCATGCCCGAGAACCTCATCGCGCGGTATCGGGAAATGGAGGACTCGCCCCTGCGCATCGAGACCTACAACGGCTCCTACTTCTACCGCTGCAATGTGAAGAAGGCGCCGACGGACAACGCTGACTTCCGCCGCGCCCTCGCCCTCGCCATCGACCGCAGCGTCATCGTGGACTACGTCACCCGCGGCGGGCAGACCCCGGCCCATGGCTTCACCCCGCCCTCGGAAGAGGGCTACCAGCCCCCCGGCGATCTCGGACTCGACCTCGCCAAAGCCGGCGAGCACCTCCGCCGGGCCGGCTACGCCGACGGCGGCGAGGTGCCCGAGTTCACCATCCTGATCAACACCTCCGAAGCCCACAAGAACATCGCCATGGCCATCCAGGACATGTGGCGCAAGAACCTCGGCATCTCGAGAATCCGGATCGAGAACCAGGAATGGAAGGTCTTCCAGCAGACCGTGCTCGACGGTGCCTACGAGGTCTCGCGGGCCGGCTGGATCGGCGACTACGTCGATCCCGAAACCTTCCTCGGCATGTGGGTTACCGGCGATTCGAACAACAACACCGGCTGGTCCAGCGCGGACTACGACCGGCTGATGCGGGAAAGCTCGCTCCTCAGCGACCCGGCGCGGCGCTACGCCAAGCTGGCCGAGGCCGAGGCCGTCCTCCTCGACGAGCTGCCGGTGATCCCGATCTACTGGTACACCCGCGTCTACCTACTCCACCCCGACGTGCGCAACTGGCATCCGCTGCTGCTCGACAACCGGCCCTACAAGCACATCGACCTCGAACCCGCGCCGAAAGGAGGGCCCCGGTGATGGACACCGCCCGCTTCCTCCTTTCCCGGTTGGCGCAGTCGCTCTTCGCGCTCTTCTGCATCGTCACGATCACCTTCTTCCTCGCCCGCCTCGCTCCCGGGGGGCCCTTCCTCGACGAGAAGGCCGTGCCCGAGCATCTCGTCGAGCAGATGAAGCGCAACTACGGCTTCGACCAGCCGCTGCCGCGCCAGTACCTCCTCTACCTCGGGCGCCTCGTGCGCGGAGATCTCGGCCCCTCCCTCGGAAACAAGGGATTCTCCGTCAACGAGGTCATTGCCGAGAGCTTTCCCGTCTCGCTCGCGCTCGGCCTCTGCGGGCTCGTCCTCGCCCTCGTCCTCGGCATTCCCGCCGGGGTCTTCGCGGCGGCGCGGCGGAACACCCGCGTCGATTACGCCCTGATGGGCTTCGCCATGGTCGGCATCTGCCTGCCCACCTTCGTCATCGCTCCGCTCCTCGGCGAGTTCTTCGCGCTGCGGCTCGGCTGGTTCGATGTCGCCCTGTGGGAAGGCAGCACGGCCTGGATCCTCGGCGCCGTCACCCTGGGGCTCTACTACTCCGCCTACATCGCCCGGCTCACCCGCGGCTCGATGCTCGACGTGCTCAGCCAGGACTTCGTGCGCACCGCCAAGGCCAAGGGGGCGCGCCCGCTCCGCATCCTCTTCGTGCACGCCTTCCGCGGGGGCGTCGCGCCGGTCGTCGCCTTCCTCGGCCCCGCCCTCGCCGGACTCATCGGCGGATCCTTCGTCGTCGAGTCGGTCTTCGGCCTGCCCGGACTCGGGCAGCACTTCATCAAGGCGGCCAGCAACCGGGACTACTGGCTCATCAACGGCACCGTCACCGTCTTCGCGGTGCTCATCCTCGCGATGAACTTCCTCGTCGACGTCCTCCAGGCCTGGCTCGATCCGCGATCCCGCGCCGCGAAGTGAGCGACGGCGTCCGCGGCGGCGAGCCGGCCTTAGAGCCCGACGCGGCGGAAGAGCTCGTCGAGAGGCAGTTGCAGGCCGATGTAGAAGTCGCCGAACTCGGCGTAGAGCGCGCTGACTTCGTCGAAGCGCATCTCGTAGACGATTTCCTTGATGTCCTGGGTGTTGTGCGAGAAGAGTGTCACCCCCCATTCCCATTCGTCGAGGCCGGTGGACCCGGTGATGAGCTGGCGGATGCGTCCGGCGTAGGTGCGTCCGACGCGGGCGTGACCGGCCATGAGCTTGCGCCGGGTCTCGAAGTCGAGGTGGAACCAGTTGTGCTCGGCGCCGCGCCGCTTCGACATCGGGTAGAAGCAGAAGACCGGCCAATCGGGCATGTTCGGGTAGAGTCGGTCGCGGTTGTATTTCTCCATCCGCTTGCGGAACTCCTCCAGCTTGGCCTCGAGTTCGGCGCTGCCGGGGGCGAAGCCCTCGTCGCGCACGAGGTCGCCGGCATACTGCTCCTCGGTGGTCGTGTATTCGCTCAGCTCGGTCATGCTGAGGTAGCTGTAGACGGGCGAGAGGATGTCGGGGCCGAGGGCGCGGGAGAGGCGCTTCTCGAAGTCGTTGGCCTGGTGCAGGTCGTCGGTCAGGAGCATGAAGCCGAGATCGGACTTGGGCGAGACCATCGAGAAGGTGAGCAACTGGGTCGATGGCGTGGAGCGGATTTCCTGGACGAGTTCGGCGAGGCGGGTCTTGGCCTCGAGCTTCTCCTCGTCGGTATGGAGGGCCCACTGCGATTGCTCGATGTGGTAGAAGAGATGAAGGACGTGCCAACCCTCGCGGGGGACGACGCGGTCGGACTCGTTGGGGTCGGGAAGGGGGGCGGAGGGATTCATCTGTGGCTGGGTGTGGGGACGGGCCGCCGGTCGCGGAAGCAGGTCCGCATTCAACAAGCCAACGAATTCGTTTGCGTCCAATCAAAAAAAATCTAGCGTTCCGCGCGCTTTCCCTGCCTCTCTTGCAGGCTTCGGCGTCGTAACCGCTCAAAATCATTTTTTCATGGCTGATCTCGAAAACCGCTATTCGGACAACATTTCCGGGGAGTTCTACGTCGATGACCAATGCATCGACTGCGACCTGTGCCGTGAAACGGCCCCGGCGAACTTCACCCGCAACGAGGACGGCGGCTACTCCTACGTCTACAAGCAACCCGAGACCGACGAGGAACGCGCCCTGTGCGAGGAGGCCATGGAAGGCTGCCCCGTCGAGGCGATCGGAGACAACGGCGGGGATTGAACGCGAACGTCTCTCCGCCGCCTCAGCGCTCGTAGACGGTCTCGCCGCCGAGCACTGTCCGCACGGCCTCGATCCCCCGGATCTCCTCCGCCGGGCACTCCAGATAGTCGCGGTCGAGCACGATGAAATCGGCGAGTTTTCCCGGCTCCAGCGACCCGAGGCTCTCCTCGTCGAAGCTGAGCCAAGCCGGCCAGAGGGTGATGGCCCGCAGCGCGTCGAGCCGGTCGAGCCTTTGTTCGTCGCCGTAGACCTTGCCGCGGTCGTCGCGCCGGTTCACGGCGACGTCGAGCATGATGGCGGGATTGAAGGAGTTCATCGCCCTGTCGGGATCGAAGCCGATCATGTGGTCGCTGTTGACGCCGACCGGCACTCCGGCCCGCACCCATTCGCCGAGCCCGATGAAGCGCTCGGCCCATTCGTCCCCGTAGATCCGCGCGATGAAGTCGGCGTCGCGCTCGTAGAGGTAGCCTTGCGTATCGACGCCGGCGTTGAGCGACTTGGCGAGGGCGGCGATCCCGGCGTCGGGGAAGTAGCTGTGGATCAGGTTGAAGCGGCGGTCGCGGATGCCGGGTTGGGTTTCCGCGACCTTGGCGACGGCGTGCAGCACCGCGAGCGTGCCCCCGTCGCCGGTGACGTGGGCGCTCATGGGCCAGCCGAGGCGGTCGACTTCGGCGAAGATCTCTTCCATCTGCGCGGGAGTGTAGTTCTGCGAGCCTTCGTAGGCGGGATCGTCGTTCCGGTAGAAGGCACTGCGCCGCTCGCCGTGGGGTTCGGTGAGCCAAGTCGTGCCCCAGTGGATGCCGCCATCGACGGTGATCTTGAGGCAGGTCGCGCGGACGAAGTCGTCGCCCTCGCCGGGGGCGAGCCTCAGACTCTCGGCGTAGGAGCGGGCCCCTGCGGCATCCTTCGCGGAAAAGCGGAAGGTCGCCCGCACGCGCACCTTGAGCCGGTCTTGATCCGCCTGCGAGCGGAAGAGATCGAAGCCGGCGCGGTCGGTGGCCCGTTCGAAGATGGTGGTGATGCCGAGCGAGTTGTAGATTCCCACGAGTTCCTCGTGCTTGGCGACGACGTTCTCTATCGGGTGGACCTTCGGGTTCGGCAGGTGCTTGCCGAGGGTGGCGAGGCCGCCGCGCATCAGCACGGGGCGGCCGTTTTCGCGCAGCACCTCGCCGTCGGGCAGGCTGGCGTCTGGATCGTCGAGGCCGAGCAGGCGCCAGCCCGCCGAGTTGAAGACCCGCTTGGTCACGGAGACGAAGACGACGGGATGGTCGGCGGTCGCGGCGTCGAGCTCCTCGGGCGTGGGAAAGCGCTGCTCGGCGAGCCGGGTGATCTCGTTGCGGGGCACCTCGATCCAGGTCCCGGGCGGCGTGTCGGCGGCGCGGCGGCGGATCCAGTCCTGCACCTCGGAGAGAGAGCGCAGCTCGGCGTATTCCCCCGACAACTGCGCCCGGGCCGCCCCGAGGCTGTGGCAGTGGCTCTCTACGAATCCAGGCACCACGGTGCGGCCTCCGAGATCGACGGTTTCCGTGGCGGGGCCGGCGAGGGCACGCACGGCATCGTCCGACCCGGTTGCGAGGATCCGCCCGTTCCTCACCGCGATGGCTTCGGCGACGGTTTCGGCGGGGTCGAGAGTCACCACCTTTCCATTGAGGAAGACGGTGTCGGCCGGACCCTCGCCCGCGACAGCCTCGAGCCGGAGAAAGGCGGCGGCGTAGCGACGCCCTAGCTCGCGGTAGGAGGCGGCGTCGAAATGGACCTTGTCGCCCTTGTGGGCGAGGCCGTCGGCGGAGACGAAGGCGGTGCGGGCGACCTTCGCAGGCAGGGCGCGATGCGCGGCATCGACGAGCTCCTTCTCCGGCGACCACGGCGCCTCGGCGAATTTCCCCATCTGCCCGGCGACGAAGGGGGCCGTCGGCGCGCCGATCTCCCCGCGGAGGCGGGCGACGAGGTCGTGCAGCTTCGCCTCGTAGGCCGGTGCCAGCTCGGGTTTGCTGTCGCTCTCGCCTTGATGCCAAAGGATGCCCTTCAGCGTTCCGGCCTCCAGCGCAGCGCGGACGCGGGCCAAGGCGTCGTCCCATGGGTGGCTCTTGGTCGGCTCGTAGAAGGCGCCGGGCTGCCATGCGTCGATCGGCGAGCCGCCCACCGCGCAGGGGATTAGCCCGATGACGGCCTCGGGATTCGCCTCGGCCAGCGCCAGGCCGAAGGCACGGCCCGGCCCCGCTCCAACCGAGGCGGGCTTGTCCCAGTGCATCGGCTCGACGGCGGGGGTCCAGCTTCCCTCCT
>SLGN01000714.1 GCA_007123695.1 Verrucomicrobiales bacterium | reverse complement strand
CGCCGCCGAGTCCGATCCCGCCGACTCTCCAGTGAAGGCGGCCATCCTCGCGGCGATCGACCGCGCCGAAGCCGAGTCCGGGTCGGGCGAATGGGCCCTGACCGGGACCCACCAGCTCTTCGCCAACGCGCAGGAACTCCTCATGAGCGAACTCTTCCGCTCCTTCTTCCTCGCCTTCGCGCTGATCTCGCCCTTGGTCGTCCTCTTCCTGCGCGATCTTCGGCTGGGACTCGTCGCGACGGTGCCGAACATCTTTCCCATCGCCGTCTTCTTCGGTCTCCTCGGCCATTCGCCCGTCCGCATCGACATCGCCACGATGATCGTCGCGAGCATCGCCTTCGGCATCGCGGTGGACAACACGATCCATTTCCTCACCGCCTTCTCCCGCTGCCGCCGGGACCGGTCGGCCGATCTCGCGGAATGCCTCGCTCGCGCTTGCGCCAAATCCGGAGCCGCCATGGTCAAGACCACCTTGATCCTGGCCATGGGCATGCTCGCCTTCCTCCTCAGCGACTTCGGGCCCTCGCGCCGCTTCGCGGCCTTTACCTCCGTCGTGCTCGTGCTCGCTCTCGTCGGCGACCTCGTGCTGCTGCCAGCCCTGATCTCGGGGCCGCTCGCCCGCTTCTTCCGCCGCAAGGCGCCGGAGGCGCCGCGCGATGCCCTCACATCCGGCAGATGAGCAGCTCGCGCTCGTAGATCAGCTCGCGGGGCAGGTGGGTCTTGAGGTCGAGAAAGAGCTCCTCGTGCGAAAGGATCTCGCGCCGCCAGGCCTCGCGGTCGAAATGCTGGAGTTCGTCGAACTTCTCCTTGGGAAAGTCGAGTCCGGTCCAGTCGATGTCCTCGTAGCCGGGAACCCAGCCGATCGGCGTCTCCTTGGCGACGCCGTGGCCGTTGGCGCGGTCGACAATCCATTTCAGCACGCGCATGTTCTCGCCGAAGCCGGGCCAGAGGAACTTGCCTTCCGCGTCCTTGCGGAACCAGTTCACATGGAAGACCCGCGGGCTGGAGCTGAGGCTGCGCTGCATCAGGAGCCAATGGCGGAAGTACTCGCCCATGTTGTAGCCGCAGAAAGGCAGCATCGCCATGGGGTCGCGGCGCACTCGGCCGACGGTGCCGGCGGCGGCGGCGGTCATCTCGCTGCCCATCGTCGCGCCCATGTAGACGCCGCAGCTCCAGTTGAAGGCCTGGTAGACCAGCGGCATCGTCGTGGCCCGCCGTCCGCCGAAGATGATCGCGCTGATGGGCACGCCCTCGGGCTTTTCCCAGTCGGGGTCGATGGTGGGGCACTGCGAGGCGGGCGCGGTGAAGCGGGCGTTGGGATGGACCGCCTTGGCCCCGGTCTCCGCGGCGAGCTGCGGAGTCCACGGGCGGCCCTGCCAGTCGATGGCCTCGGCGGGGGGCTCGTCGGTCATGCCCTCCCACCAGACGCCGCCGTCGGGGGTGAGTGCGACATTGGTGAAGATGGTGTTCTTCCGCAGCGAAGCCATCGCGTTGGGGTTGGTCGCGTCGCCGGTGCCGGGGGCGACGCCGAAGAACCCGGCCTCGGGGTTGATGGCGTGGAGCCGCCCGTCGGGGCCCGGCTTGATCCAGGCGATGTCGTCGCCGAGGGTCCAGACCTTCCAGCCCTGCTCCTTGTAGTGCTTCGGCGGGATCAGCATGGCGAAGTTCGTCTTGCCGCAGGCACTGGGGAAGGCGGCGGCGACATAGGTCTTGCGCCCCTCGGGATCCTCCACGCCGAGGATCAGCATGTGCTCGGCCATCCAGCCCTCGTCGCGGGCCATGGCCGAGGCGATGCGCAGGGCGAAGCACTTCTTGCCGAGCAGGGCGTTGCCCCCGTAGCCCGAGCCGTAGCTCCAGATCTCGCGGTTCTCGGGAAAGTGGACGATGTACTTCTCCGGGTTGCAGGGCCAGGGCACGTCGGCCTCGCCGGGGGCGAGCGGGGCGCCGACCGTGTGCATGCAGGGCACGACGCGCTTGTCGCTGCGGTCGATCAGCTCGAAGACCGGCCTGCCGATGCGGGCCATGATCCGCATGTTGACGACGGCGTAGGGCGAGTCGGTGAGCTGCACGCCGATTTGGGCCATGGGCGAGTCGAGCGGTCCCATGCTGAAGGGCAGCACGTACATCGTCCGCCCCTTCATGCAGCCATCGAAGAGCTTGCGGAGCTTGCGCTTCATCTCGAACGGGTTGACCCAGTTGTTGGTCGGTCCCGCACCGTCCTTCGAGGCGCTGCAGATGTAGGTGCGGTCCTCGACCCGGGCGACGTCGCTGGCGTCGGAGCGGGCGAGATAGCAGCCGGGCCATTTTTCCTCGTTCAGCCGGATCAGGGTGCCGGCGGCGACCATCCCCTCGCAGAGGCGGTCGTATTCCTCCTGCGAGCCGTCGATCCAGTGGATGCTCTCGGGCTTGCAGAGGGTGGCCATTTTCTTTACCCAGCGCAGCAGGTGGACGTTCTCGCTGAGGGGCACGGAGGGATCGCGTTCGGTCATGGCAGGGATGGGGAAAGGAGGGTGGGATCGGGGTTCATTCGGCCTCGCCGAGCGCGGCGGCGAGATCTTCGCAGGGGACCTTCCGCTCGCTGCGGCGGGCGAGGTCGCGCAGGGTCACTTCGGGGAATTCCGCGCCAACGACGGCGGCAAAGCGGGCCCCGGCCTGCTCCGCCGCCTGGAACTGCTTGCCCACCTTGGCTTCGGAAAGCGGCAGCACCGCGCGCCAGCCCGCTTCGCGGAGCCGCTGGGCGACCAGAGCCGCCTCGTCGCCTTTCGACGGATCGGCCAGGACCACTTGGACGTCGAGACCGGCGGCGGCGGCGGCGGCGGCGGAAAGCAGGTCCGAGGGCGCCGGAGTTTCGCGGATCAGATCGGTCGCGACCATGTCGCCCATGGCGAAGCCGCAGGCGGGCATCTCCACCCCGCCGACAAGCCCGACGAGCTGGTCGTAGCGCCCCCCGCCGGCGATGGCGCGCATTCCCCGGGCGATGTCGAAGATCTCGAAGACAGGTCCCGTGTAGTAGGCGAGGCCGCGCACGATCCCGAGATCGACTTCGACGTAGTCGCCGAGACCGCGGGCGCGCAGATTGCGGACGACCTCGCGGATCGCCGGCGAGGCCTCCGCGCCCGAGGCGACGAAGGCACGCACGTCCTCGGGCGCGAGTCCCAGCGCGCCGAGCTGCTCGGCGACCTTGTCCTCGGGCGTGCGCTCCATCTTGTCGATGATTTGGAGGAAGGAAGCGATTTCCTCCTCGCCGAGGCCGCGCTCCGCCGCGAAGCCGACCCAGGCGTCGCGGTCGCTCACACGCAGGCGGAAATCCGCGGCCGTGAACCCGAACTCGCGCATCAGATCGACCGACAGGGCCATGAGCTCGGCGTCGGCGAGCACGGACGGCTCGCCGAGGATGTCGCAGTTGAACTGATAGAACTCGCGCCCCCTCCCTTTCTGATGCTTCTCGTAGCGGAAGAACTGGCCGATGGAAAACCAGCGCAGCGGCTTGCGGAAGTCGCGCTGCCGCGCCGCCGCCATCCGGGCGAGGGTCGGCGTCAGCTCCGGGCGCATCGAGACCTCTCGCCCACCCTTGTCCTCGAAGCAGAAGAGCTGGTTCACGATCTCGGCCCCGCTCTTGCGGCGGTAGAGTTCGGTCGGTTCGAGCACCGGTCCCTCGTATTCGACGAAGCCGTAGCGCCGCGCCACCCGGCGCCACACGTCGAAGACATAGTTGCGGGCCGCGCATTCCTCTGGGTAGAAGTCGCGAAAGCCGGGGAGAGTTTGGAAACGCTTCGCCATGGAAAATCGGAGGGGCGCCGGATGGAGGGAGGGGAGACGCTGCCAGAGCATCGCCGCAGGGGCCCGGCCCGCAAGTCTCAACCGAAGACGATCGTCCGGTTCGCGTGGACGAGGGTGCGACGGTTGATGTGGAGCCAGACGGCGCGGCTGAGCACGGTCTGCTCGAGCGCGCGTCCTTTGCGGATGAAATCCTGGACCGAGTCGGAGTGCGATACCGGGGTCACGCCCTGGGCGATGATGGGGCCCTCGTCGAGTTCCTCGGTCACGTAGTGGCTCGTCGCCCCGACCAGCTTCACCCCGCGCCGATGGGCGGAATGATAAGGCCGCGCCCCGGGGAAGGCGGGAAGGAAGGAGTGGTGGATGTTGATGATGCGGTTGGGAAAAGCCTCCGTCATCAAGGGGCTCAGGATCTGCATGTAGCGTGCCAGCACGACGAGGTCGATCCCCTCGGCTCGCAGCAGCTCGATTTCGTTCCGCTCCTGCGCGGCCTTGGTTTCCCGGGTGATCGGAAAATGCCGGAAGGGGATGCCGAACCGGTCCGCCACGCCGCGCAGATCCTCGCGGTTGCTCACCATCAGGGGGATCTCCATGCGCAGCTCGCCGCTCTCGTGGCGCGAGAGCAGGTCGTAGAGGCAGTGGTTCTCCTTCGTCACGAAAAGCGCGGTGCGGGGGACCACGTCGGAGAAGTGAAGCTCCCACTCCATACCGAAGCGCGCGGCGATGGGAGCGAGGGCGACCGCGAGGGAATCGCGGGCCACGGCGAAACTGGCCAGCTCCCATTCCACGCGCATGAAGAAGCCGCCCTCGTCCTGGTCGACGTGCTGGTCGATGTCCACGATGTTCCCCTGGTTCTCGTAGAGGAAGGACGAAACCGCCGCGACGATCCCGGCTTGGTCGGGGCACGAGACCCGCAGGATCGCCGTCGGGGAGTCTTGGGAAGGAATGCTCACGGACCGTTCGCCGTAGGAGGCGCGCCGCAGTCTCGGAAGGGCACGCCGGGAGGAAGGAGAAAGTGCTCGAGGGGGGACTCGAACCCCCACAGGTTGCCCTACAAGATCCTTAGTCTTGCGCGTCTACCAGTTCCGCCACCCGAGCGACGAGGCCCGGACGGAAACGAGTCCGCCGGGAAGGACGGAAGATGTAAGGCGGATTCGGGCTCTCCGCAAGCACATTCTTCACCCCAAATTTCCGCGATTCCGCGACGGAGCCCGATCCCCGCAACGCCGCATCCGACTCAGGGCGGCCCGTCGCAGAGAGAGGTGCGTTCACAGTTCCACCGTCGCGCCCTTGCGGAAGGCGGCGTCGGCGGCGAGGACGATGCGGAGGCTGTTCACCGCGTCCTCCATATGGTCGGAGAGATCGACGTCGTTGCGGATCGCGTCGAGGAAGACTTCCTGCTCGAGGCGGCAGAGCCCGTCGTGGTCGGGCTCGTCGGCGCAGTCGAGAATCTCGTCGGGACGGGCGAAGGCGCCGTCGGGACCCAGTTCGGCATGGTGCACTTTCAGGGCGGCGGCCTTGGAGTGGGCGTCGATGTCGTCGCTGGAAGCCTCGCCTTCCTTCACGCCGGAGATGCTGACGCACCCCTGCGGCCCGACGACGTCCTTCACGAAGTAGGCGACCTCGCTCATCATCGGTCCCCAGCCCGCCTCGTACCAGCCCACCGACCCGTCCTCGAAGACGACCTGGAGCTGCCCGTAGTTGTACATGCCCGGCACCAGGTCCTCGGTCAGGCGCGCGCCGATGGCGCTGACGCGAAGCGGGCGCGAGCGGGTCATCTGGCACATCACATCGACGTAGTGGACCCCGCAGTCGACGATGGGAGACATCGAGTTCATCAGCATGCGGTGGGTGTGCCACATTTCCCCCGAAGACTGCTGGTTGAGGTTCATCCGCATGACGAGCGGCTTGCCGAGCGTCTGCGCCACCTCGATGAAGCGGGCCCACGTGGGGTGGACGCGCAGGATGTAGCCCACGACGAGCTTGCGCCCGGCGGCCTTTGCGGCGGCCACGATCTCGCGGGCCTCCTCCACGGTTTCGGCGATGGGCTTCTCGAGAAAGACATGGCAACCCGCAGCGAAGGCCATCTTCGTGTATTCGGCGTGGGTGTCGGGGTAGGTGTTGATGGAGACCGCGTCGGGCGCCGTTTCGGCGAGGGCTTTTTCGTAGCTGGAGAACTGGGGATACTCGGCTCCGAGGGCGTCGAGGAGGTCGCGCCGCGAAGCCTCTCCGCGGGAGACGACGCCGACGATTTCGAAGCCCTCCATGGCATGGTAGGCTTTGGCGTGGGATTTGCCCATGTGGCCGCAGCCGACGACGAGAATTCTGATGGGTTGGGACATCGCAGGGGTGGAGGGGGTGGGTATGAAAATGGAAACGACGGAGCGGGCAGGATGCGCAAGGAACCCTGCCTTTGCAAGGGCCATCCTCGCGACCTGTGGCGGCACTGCGGCATTTTCTTCCGCCGGCCGCGCAGACGAAGGGCGTCTCGCTCCCTCCGGATCAGCGCCTTTCCCCACGGCTGCCGCCGTCGGAGCCCCGGCCGCTTGAAGTGCGTCCGCCGCTTCCGCCGGACCGGGCCTCGATGCGGACTCCCGGCGGCGGACCGCCCCGGCCTTCCGAAGTCCGGCCCGAGGCGGAATCCCCACCGCCCTGTCCCTGCTGGGAAGGCTGCGGAATCTCGAGATCGCGACCGTCCATCAGTCGGACCATCGCCCCGCGGATCATGTTGCCTCGCTCCGTCCGCGAAAGGTCCGGGTAGTTGCGCATGATTGCGCCGATGTATTCGCGCAGCTTGCCTTGCTGTTCTTCCGGGAGCGCCCGGAAGCGTTCGATGTCCTGGGGCGAGGGCCCCCGCCTTTCCCCTTCGCCGGAAGAACCCGAGCGCGAGGATCCGCTCCGGCGGTCCTTGGGTTCGGGATGGAGCTGGCTTTCCTCGTACTTCAACTCGGCCTCGTCTCCGGCAAAGGCGATCTTTGCCGCCACCTCCTCCAGGCTGGGCGATCCCGCCACCCCGACGAGAGCGAGCCCGCTATCGCCGCTCCCCTCCGGAGTGACGACGAAGCTTTCCTTAGTGGCCCGGTTGTAGAGAGTCACCACCTGCGAGCCGTCGATCGTGGCGACACCGCGCAGCGCATAGGCGTCGGGCAGGCTGAGGACCCGGGTGAAGGGACTCGTCCTGCGCAGTGGTTCGAAATCGGCATCGGTCAGGCCCTCGGGCGCCACCGGCTCTTCGGGAGCGAATTCCTGCGCGACGAGAGGCCCGGCGGCGGCCAGGGCCGTGGCGATGAAAGCGGCGGAAAGGGCCGGGCGATGCGTTGCGGGGGACTTCATTGGCTTTCTTGGGGTGCTTGAGGGTCCGGTTCCTCCTGCGGAATGCGGGCGGAGGCTGGCTCGTCCGCGGCGCCTGCATCGTTCGAGGCGTCGTCGTCCGTGTCCTCGGGGGACGGCGGTGGCGACGCCGCTTCGGATTCCGCAAGGGGCAGGCCCGGTTCCGGAGCCGATGCCGGAAGCTCACCGGAATCTGGCTTGAACCAGCGCGCGATCGTGATCTGGCACTTCGCTTGCGGCACGGGCTCGCGCGAGCGGGTGTCGAGTTCGATCTCGAGAT